>NZ_JAJCPX010000014.1:0-72025 GCF_020563125.1 Longicatena sp. 210702-DFI.1.196
AACTACGCCCCGAGGGATTTTCACCCTAGATATGTGGCATGCCCGCCACACATGATAAAAAAGCAGTGACAACACTGCTTTTTTATAAGATAAGATGATTTTTACAATTATAAAACGGACATTGCATAAGAAAGTGTATAGCCCAAAAGTTTTTGGAAGGGTTTACAAAAGCTTTGAAAAATGTTATTATAATCTCAGGAAATAAGTACCTTATTTCTAATATCATAATATTGGCTCTATTATGATAGAAATGGAAATGGTTTTCTTGCATTCCTTCCTTTCATTGTAAGAGATACCTTCCATATTCATATCGATTTCCTTTCGATAACCTATTTAAGAAGGACGTGGTGATGCGCGTCCTTTTTAAAAGCTATGTAAGGGAACAAGAACGTTCCCTGTAATACTACCAGCGATTGCAGTTATTCCAATTGTTGTTGCAGCCACATCCAAAATCGCCTTCGATACTACGCATGCAGTTAACAAACTGACGAGCACAACGGTTTTCTCTTGCTCTGCGGCATGCTGCATGATGAGCAATACGTTCTACTTCACGGAACAATGCATCATCATAGTTGTTGTTACAAGAGCAACAGTTACAACCTTTGTTGAAGAAGTTACCATCGTTAAAGCCTCTGTTGAAGTTACCATTACACATAAACAATTCCTCCTTTATGAGATACGTTTTTTCTTAACGTATCTTCATCAATAAGGTATGAATAGCATTGCTTGCCCATTTAGGCAATCGCTCGTACTTTTTTAAAAATGAGAAGAACGCCCGTATGAAAGATAAGGCAATCCATAATATATACCGATATAAAAATTGCTTGTTGCGCTAAGTTTATGGTATGCTGATGGTGGTGATCCTATGAGACATAAAGAACAATGGAATTTAATAGCGGCCGCATGTATATTGGTCTTGTTTGTTGTGACGATTTTCATACCGTCATTTGAGCCGTTAGCTAAGACAATCGCACTTTTGCTATATGCATTGGTTAGTATAATATCCTTACAAAAGCAAAAGAAAGAGGGAGAGGATATTCAAAAAGCAGCTATGTTTTCCCTTGCGGTTTTTCTCATTTTAGGCTATTTACTCTTTTTTGTATGATGTGAGATGAAAAAAGTCAGTGAAACATTGACAAAAACATGAAGAATTGAGTATACTAATACTCGTAAAGGCGATGAATTAAAGTAGTACCTTGGAAAATAATGCAGAGAGTCAGCTGGTTGGTGAAAAGCTGAAGTATGGAACAGGGGAACTCGTTAAGGAGCCGATAAGCACACTTATCCGTTTTACTTCGCGTTAAGAAGAAATGAAGGGCTTTTTTCCTTAAGAAAAAAGAACTAAGGTGGTACCGCGTTGAACAACGTCCTTAGAATGTTTAAGGATGTTTTTTTATTACAAAAGGAGAATGATTATGAACTATCAACACCAGAAAGTAGAGAAAAAATGGCAAACGTACTGGAAAGAGAATAAAACTTTTGCCTGTGACACACATGATTTCAGTAAGCCTAAATTTTATGTATTGGATATGTTTCCATATCCAAGTGGAAATGGTTTGCATGTTGGCCATCCAGAAGGCTATACCGCTACCGATATTTTGGCACGAATGAAACGCATGCAAGGTTACAACGTATTACATCCAATGGGATGGGATGCTTTTGGCTTGCCGGCAGAGCAATTTGCTATTCAGACAGGAAATCATCCTGCTGAATTCACAAAGAAAAACGTTGATCATTTCCGTGAACAGATTCAGTCTTTAGGTTTCTCCTATGATTGGGATCGCGAGATTTCAACGACAGATCCTGATTATTATAAATGGACCCAATGGATTTTCTTGCAGCTTTATAAGAAAGGGTTAGCATATGTTGATGAGATTCCTGTAAACTGGTGTCCTGAATTGGGGACGGTTTTAGCTAATGAAGAAGTCATTGACGGAAAGAGTGAGCGAGGTGGCTACCCAGTCATTCGTAAGCCGATGCGTCAGTGGGTCTTAAAAATCACAGAATATGCAGAGCGTCTGTTAGAAGATCTGGAGTTATGCGATTGGCCACAATCCACCAAAGAAATGCAGATCAATTGGATTGGTAAATCACAAGGCGCTAATGTTATCTTTAAGATAAAGAATACAGATAAAGAATTTACGGTATTTACGACACGCTGCGATACTTTATTTGGCGCTACTTATTGTGTTATGGCACCTGAACATCCATATGTAGATGAAATCACGACAGCTGCTCAAAAAGAGCAAATAGCTGCTTATAAGAAGACTTGTGCATCAAAGTCTGATTTAGAACGTACGGAATTAAACAAAGAGAAAACAGGTGTTTTTACTGGCGCTTATGCGATCAACCCAGTAAATGGAAAAGAAGTTCCTATTTGGATTAGTGATTATGTATTAGCAAGTTATGGAACTGGAGCAATCATGGCTGTTCCTGCACACGATACCCGTGATTATGAATTTGCTAAGAAATTTAATATCGAAATCATTCCTGTTTTAGAAGGCGGAGATATCAGCAAAGAAGCCTTCACGGAAGATGGTGTTCACGTGAATTCCGCGTTCTTAAATGGTATGGGAAAACAGGAAGCCATTGATACTATGATCAAATGGTTAGAAGAACATCATTGTGGTTGTGCAAAGACAACATATAAATTACGTGATTGGCTGTTTTCTCGTCAGCGTTACTGGGGAGAGCCAATTCCTATTATCCATATGGAAGATGGTACGACACGCACGGTTGATATTGATGAACTGCCACTTGAATTACCAGAAACTAAGATTTTCAAACCAAATGCAAATGGCGAATCACCATTAGCACATTGCGAAGATTGGTTGAATGTCGAAATCGATGGTGTTAAAGGAAAACGCGAAACCAATACGATGCCACAATGGGCTGGCAGCTGTTGGTATTATCTGCGTTATATTGATCCTAAAAATCATGAAGCAATTGCAGATGAAAAACTATTAGAACATTGGTTGCCAGTAGATTTATATGTCGGTGGTGCTGAACATGCGGTATTACACTTATTATATGCACGCTTCTGGCATAAAGTATTGTATGACTGCGGTGTTGTAAAAACCAAAGAACCTTTCCAAAAATTATTCCATCAGGGAATGATCTTAGGAGAAAATAACGAAAAAATGTCAAAATCGCGTGGAAATGTTGTAAATCCAGATGATATCGTTGAAAGCCATGGTGCTGATGCGCTGCGTGTATATGAAATGTTTATGGGGCCACTTGAAGCTGCTTTGCCTTGGAGTACGACCGGATTGGATGGTTCTCGTAAATGGTTGGAACGTGTTTGGCGCTTATATACCGAACAAAATAAATTAGCAAAAGAGAATGATGGAAAATTAGATAAGGTCTATCATGCAACTGTAAAAAAGGTAACACATGACGTCGAAACCTTGAACTTAAATACAGCGATTTCACAAATGATGATTTTTATCAATGAATGCTATAAAGCAGATACTATTTATGAAGAATATGCAAAAGGTTTCTTAAAAATGTTTGCATGTTTTGCTCCACATATGGGGGAAGAAATCTGGCAGGATGTCTTCCATGGAGAACAAACTATTGCATATGAACCTTGGCCGACATATGACGAAAGTAAATTGATTGAAAGTGAAGTTGAAATCATCGTTCAGGTGAATGGTAAATTGCGTGGTAAATTTAAGATTGCAGCGGATGCGAATGAGGATGCTATTAAAGAAGAGGCATTACAGTTAACGAGTGTGAAAGCACAATTAGAAGGTAAAACCATTCGTAAGATCATTGTTGTAAAAGGTAAAGTTGTGAATATCGTTGCAAATTAATTTCATGAGAAACCATATGGGTCATCCGATGGTTTCTTTTTTTGCATGTAAACGATTCATTATATAAATAGCTTATGCTATCCTTATCGAAGAAGAGGTTCACATATCGCTTGCTTTTAGTCTTTCCATGGGGATGTCTTAGAAAATGACAAGTCGACTTGTCACATAGAAACAAGCATCTTAAGCTTTTTTGTAAGCGTTAAATCTGTTACAATAAAGATAATAAATAAGCTTTAAAGAGCAGGTGATAGGATGAATAAAAAAATTGCTATACTAAAACGCAAAAAAGCGATACGTAATCTGATTACATTGTTGGCAGTCATCACGTCTGCTTTGCTGCAGACCTTTGTTATTCAATCTATGATTCGTCCTGCTAATATGTTATCTAGTGGATTTACCGGCGTTGCAATCTTAATTGACAAAATTGCAGCATTATATGGTGGTTCTATATCTACCTCAATCGCTATTATCATGTTAAATGTACCAGTTGCCCTTTTATGTTATAAAAGTATTTCGGCAAGATTCACATTCTTCTCTTGTATTCAATTTGCCTGTACAAGTCTCTTTCTACAAGTGATGAATTTTCAGCCAATGTTTCATGATATCGTATTAAATGTTATTTTTGGTGGGTTCCTTTATGGAATCGGTACTACTCTGGCATTAAAAGGCAATGCTTCCACCGGTGGAACTGATTTTATAGCCTTGTTTGTGTCGAATCGTTTAGGCAAATCCATATGGTCCTATGTGTTCCTCTTTAATGCGGCTATCTTATGTATCTTTGGTTCTATGTTTGGTTGGATTTATGCCGGATATTCAATTATATTTCAATTTATCTCAACAAAGACAATTGATGCTTTCCACCACCGTTATGAACGTGTTACCTTGGAAATTCTCACAAGTGATGCAGAAAGTGTTGTAGATACGTATGTAGATCATTTTCGCCATGGCATTACCTGTGTACAAGGATATGGGGGCTTTTCACACAAAAAGATTTATATCCTACATACTGTTGTCTCTACGTACGAAGTTGCTGATATCATTGAATTACTTAAACAAACTGATGAACGAATTATAGTTAATGTTATGCGTACAGAACAATTTTTTGGTAATTTTTATCAAAAGCCTTTTGAATGATGAATCATCGTACGCTAATTGATTTACGTAACATCAACATGGTTCTAGGAAGACTTTTATTTGGCACTTGTTGAACTGTAATAACACTAATTCTCGGGTTTAGCTAATCGCTATGAATCGTATTACACGAAATGGTTTTGATGGAAAATGCTTACAAGCAAGCAAAGCGTGATACGCAACAAAGGCTTGTTTCATGCGTCGATCAGGATTTTCTTGCGTTAAAAAGCATATGTATGCTATACTATATGAGGAAATTTGGAAGGTGATAAAAATGGGTAGACATTTTGAAGTGCGCGCCGCTTCCATGGCTAAGACGGCTGCAGCAAAAGCAAAGAAATATTCTCGTTATGGTAAAGAAATTTTAGTAGCAGCAAAATCAG
Organism: Longicatena sp. 210702-DFI.1.196; assembly: GCF_020563125.1. Lineage (NCBI taxonomy): Bacteria > Bacillati > Bacillota > Erysipelotrichia > Erysipelotrichales > Erysipelotrichaceae > Longicatena > Longicatena sp. 210702-DFI.1.196. Next base: position 5,330 of record NZ_JAJCPX010000014.1, read on the forward strand.
GTGTGCCTGATCCGGAAATGAATGCTGCATTAAAAAAAGTAATTGAACGTGCAAAAGCAAATCAGGTTCCTGCTGATGTTATTAAGCGTGCCATTGACAAAGCAAAAGGTGGTACCAATGAAAACTATGCACCTGCTACATATGAAGGATTCGGCTCTGGTGGAGCTGCAACCATCATTATTGACTGCTTAACAGATAATGCAAATCGTACGATTGCCGATTTACGTGCATGCTTTAATAAATCACATGCGAAATTAGGTGTGAGTGGCTGTGTATCTTTCAATTATGAGCATGTTGGATTGATTTCCATTGCTTATGAAGATGAAGAGGCAATAATGGATGCTTTGATCATGGCGGAAGTTGATTTAAAAGATATTGAAGTAGAAGATGGGCAAATGACAATTACGGTAGAGCCTACAGACTTAAATAAAGCTCAGGATGCAATTGCCGAACTGATTCCTGATGTAAACTTTGATATCATGGAAGATACGATGTTGCCTAATGAGTATGTTGAACTGGAAGGTGAAGATTTGAAACTGTTCCAGCGATTGGTAACGTTACTGGATGATGTTGATGATGTACAGCAGGTATATCACAATGTTCGTAACATTAATGATCCTGTTGAATAAGAAATAGCGATAAGCGATACTTTATGGTATGACCAACCTGAGTATCGCTTTTATCATATGTAGCCATTGTTGTTTTGTTTGTTCAGATAGATAAGAAAAATCATTTATTCTCTTAAAGAAATCGTTTTTTTGTTTTACTTCTAATTGACAAACTTCGCTAAGATGGGTAAACTATAAGTAATCCGATGAAAAAGAGGCTTATCATAAAGTAAGTTACAGAGAAAAAGACATTAGCTGAGAGTCTTTGCGATGCATTTATGTTAAGGGACACTTTGGAGGAATTATCAGGAAATGGATAATCGTATGACCGCGTTAAGGTGTTAAGCAGCATTTCAATTCGAGATGAAAAAAGGTGGCACCGCGTGGAATACGTCCTTTGTGAGGGCGTTTTTTTATGCTTATGAAGATGATAAATGAATGGAGGAATGACTATGCGTTATCAGGTACCAAGAGGAACACAGGATATCCTGCCTAAGGATATTAGCAAATGGCACAAGCTGGAAGATATGATTCGTCAATTCTGCTATGTGTATAACTACGATGAAATTCGTACCCCAATTTTTGAACATACAAATGTCTTTAAACGAGGCAATGATTCCAGTGATATGGTGAATAAGGAAATGTATACCTTCCAGCTGGAAAACAGTGCAACCTCATTGACCCTACGCCCTGAAGGAACAGCAGGTGTAGCCAGAGCCTTTGTGGAACATAAGATGTTTGGCAATGCGGATCTACCAGTAAAGATGTACTATGTAGGTCCACAGTGTCGTCATGAACGTCCACAAAAGGGAAGAATGCGTATCTTTCATCAATTTGGTGTAGAAGTGATTGGCGCAAAAAGTCCAATGTTGGATGTTGAAACGATTGCTTTAGGTTGGAGCTTTGTATCCGCATTAGGATTAAAGGATATGAAAGTGTTGATCAACACTTTAGGTGATGATGAATCCCGTGCTGCATATCGCGCCGCTTTAAAGGAACACTTTAAAAACGATATTGATACCATGTGTGCGGATTGTAAGCGTCGTTATGAACAAAATCCTTTACGTATCTTAGATTGCAAGGTGGATCATGATAAAGATATTATGAAGACAGCACCTAAGATGGAAGATTATCTAAATGATGCCAGCAAACAATATTTCAAGGAAGTCTTAGAAGGCTTAGATGCTTTGGGTATTCCTTATGAAGTAGATGATCGTTTGGTTCGTGGCTTGGATTATTATACACATACAGTATTTGAAGTTGTATCCGTTAATAAGGAAATGGGCGCCCAATCTACGGTATTTGCCGGTGGCCGTTATGATGGCTTGGTAGAGTATTTCGGTGGTCCGGAAGGAATGAGTGGCATTGGCTGGGCAATGGGATTGGAACGTTTGATCATTGCTTGTGAGGCAGAAGGCATTACTCTTGATGAGGAAGATGGATTAGATGCGTATGTCCTTTGTTTAGCAGATAGCGTACATAAGGAAGTTTTGGCGATTACGACCGAATTGCGAGCAAATGGCTATCGCACAGATACAGATTACTTAGGTAGAAGCTTTAAAGCACAATTTAAAACCGTCGATCGCAAACATGCACGATGCGCGATTTTAATCGGGGATAGTGAAGTAGCAAATGGTACCGTGAATATCAAAGATGTAAAAACGCAACAGCAGTATACAGTCCCAATGGAAGAATTGATCCCAACGATGGATCGTATCTTTGGCAACGTTGGCTGTGGTGAAATTAATGAAGAAGAATAGGAAGGAAATCGCATATGGAGAGAACACATACAAATGGAGAACTACGTTTAAGTGATACTGGAAAAGAAGTTACTTTGCTGGGCTGGGTAGCCAAACGTCGTAACTTCGGAGCCTTGGTTTTTATTGATTTACGTGATCGTACAGGAATCACACAGCTGGTTTTTGATGAAACACTGGCTGAGCAAATTAAGGATGTGCGAAATGAATATATCTTACAAGTAAGTGGTACGGTCTTAGAACGAAAAGACAAGAATCCAAAACTTGCGACTGGAGATATTGAAGTTAAAGTAAATGAGGTCAGCATCATCAATAGTGCCGAAACAACTCCTATCATCGTAGCCGATGATACAGATGCTTTGGAAGACACTCGTTTAAAGTATCGCTATTTAGATTTACGTCGTCCAATCATGCAAAACAAATTAATGATGCGTCATAAGATTACCCACAGCATGCGTGAATATTTAGATAGCAAAGATTTCATTGAGATTGAAACACCAATGTTGGGAAGAAGTACACCAGAAGGTGCTCGTGATTATTTGGTACCAAGTCGTGTGCATCCGGGAAGTTTTTATGCACTCCCACAATCTCCGCAGCTCTATAAGCAATTATTGATGGTATCAGGCTTTGAACGTTATTATCAGTTTGCCAGATGCTTCCGTGATGAAGATTTACGAGCAGACCGTCAAACAGATTTTACACAAGTTGACTTAGAAACCAGTTTTTTAAGCGATGTGGAAATTCAGACGATGATGGAAGAAATGCTGCAAAAGCTGATGAAAGATGTAAAAGGCATGGATATCAGCATTCCATTCCCAAGATTAACATGGGAAGAAGCCATGAATCGTTATGGTAGTGATAAGCCAGATAACCGCTTTGCCATGGAATTGCAGGATATCACAGAGCTGTTCATTAATTGTGGCTTTAAAGTATTCCAGGATTGTATTGCAAATGCCGGCAGCATCAAAGCGGTAGTTGTCCCTGATAAAGCAAGCATGACGCGTAAAGAGATTGATAAGATTACCGAACTTGCGAAAAAGAATGGCGCAAAAGGCTTAGTAACTTTGAAATATCTCAATGGTGAAGTGAGTGGCCCTATCGTTAAGTTCTTATCTGAAGATGAAATTCATGCTTTGATTGAGCGATTAACCTTGAAAGAAAATGATTTAGTGTTGATTGTTTCAGATAAATGGAGAATTACATGTGAAGTCTTAGGTGCTTTACGTAATCATTTTGGATCCCTATTAGGGTTAAAGAAAAAAGATGAATTCTCTTACTTATGGGTTACCGATTTCCCAATGTTTGAGTACAGCGAAGAAGATGGACGTTGGTATGCAATGCATCATCCATTCACACGTCCACGTGATGAGGATATGCAATACATTGATACCGATCCAGGTAAAGTCCATGCGATTGCCTATGATGTTGTGTTAAATGGCTATGAATTAGGTGGAGGTTCTTTACGAATCTATGATGGAGCTATGCAGGATAAAATGTTTGAGGTACTTGGCTTTACAGAAGAAAAGATTCAAGAGAACTTTGGATGGTTCGTTGATGCATTAAAATATGGAACACCTCCACATGGTGGATTGGCATTTGGACTTGATCGTATCGCAATGATCTTATCTGAGAGCGACTCTATCCGTGATGTTATAGCATTCCCTAAAAATGCAAACGCAAAATGTCCAATGAGTGATGCACCTACACCAGTCGATGAAGAACAGTTGCAGGAGTTGCATATTACCATTACTGAAAAAGAGTAATAGAAGCGGATTAGGTAGTTTTAACTTATATAAGGAACAAACAACATGGATAAAATCGTGTGTAGTGACCTTAAAAAGTAGGACACATTACATGAAACTGTATTTCATAAGGATTGTTGTCTATATGCAAATAGACGCAATCCTTTTCTTTATGCAGTACTTTCCGTTATTATAGTATGCAATAGCTTCTATTATTACTGGTTAAATCGTTAAAGTTTTTTGAATGTTTGTTAGCTTTACTTAAACTAGATTAGGGTAATTACTCAAACAAGAATACACACATTCAGTTGCATTTAATGACTTTTCTGTTATAGTTTTAAATAAGAAAAAAGGCGGAGAGTTATCATGCATACAGAATCGGTAATAAAAATGTTAATTGCCTCTTTAACAAAAGGCATACGCGGAAAACTCATTTTCCTCTTATTTATCACTATCATTGTGCAATCGCAGAATGTGTTAATATCTTATGTAATGGGAATTATTGTTGATGGTTTGACATCTATGAAGTTCTCATGGGTATTACAAGTATTAGTCTTTGTGTGTATCCTAATCATTGCGATCACTGCACTTTCTACCCTACAAGCATATATCTCAAGCCACTTACAGTTTTCTTATCAACACAAGCTAAAAGAGCTTATCTATGAACATTTGTTTCGGGTAAAACTGAGTTCTCTAACAGAATCTGTTAGTGCCATCTGCGAGAAGATAGATACGGATACTTTAACTTGTGCTAACTACGTTATGGAAGATAAGCTACAAGTATATATTGACGCTGTTTTAGCATTTTTGATTACGGGTATTCTGTTTTTTGTAGATTGGCAAATTTGTCTTTTGGTACTACTGCTTGCAATTTTTAATATTGGTATATACATGATTAGCTATCAGAAGATGTTTCGCATCCACAAAGCTGAGAAGGATGCACAAACGGCGTCTTTCTCACGTGAAGTGATGTGGATGGGGCGGGGGAAACTTGTGCGATTAGAACATCTTTATGCTAACGTAAAAAAAGATATACATGCAATTTATACGACATGTGAAAAAGCAATGAAACATAGTTTGAATGTTTCATCCGCTTATAATTTCATATGTTCCATGATATCCAGCTTATCCTTAATTTTAATCATCTATCTTTCATTAAAGCGAATACAAGTTGGCGAAATTACCGTTGGTGAATTTGTTGTGGCATTTAATTTTTTCAATATGTTGGTTACGTATATATCCTCTATTTTAAATTTTGGATCGAAAAAACAGGAAATGCATATTGCGATAACGCGCTTAGATACTCTTATGGATTTAGAAGAGGAGTCTGAGGAGGGTATCAGATTAGATAGCGTTCATGATATTACCATAAAAAATTTAACCATATTCTATGGGGATAAGAAGATTGTAAAACATCTGACTTGTAAATTTAAGCAAGGAAATAGCTATGTAATCAAAGGAGCAAATGGTGCCGGTAAAAGTTCTCTTTTAGATGTATTGAGTGGCTTTCAAGCATATGAAGCAGAGGCTTTTCTAATCAATGATATTCCTTTTTCAGAACTGCAAGTATATCATTATCGAAAAAATTGTATCTCCTATGCACTTCAACAGCCATATGTTATACAGGACACCGTATTGAATAACATCAATTTTGGACAGTCTCGAAATACTACGATGCTCTTTCGTTTAGATAGTCTTAACAACCGCGATATTCATGAAGATAACATCTCCCAAGGAGAAAAGCGTAAAATTGTTTTAAATAGAGCTTTTGTTAAAGATGTTTCACTTTATTTATTAGATGAACCTGAGTCTTTTTTAGATGCTGACGCGAAAAAGAAAGTAATCGATTTTCTTATGATGAAGAAGAGTGATCGTATGATCATTATTGTATCTCATGATAAAGATATCATACAATGCGCTGATGAAGTTATTGATCTAGAAGAATCAAGATAATGGAAAATCTTAACACTTAGAAAATGTTTACTAAACAATTAAGTTTTTTGTTATATGCACCTGTGTTATCCTGTGTTATAGTGAAATAGAAAAAGCAGATGGAGGATTGTTTATGGAATATAAGTGTTTTTATGAATCTGCCATGGGAAGAATTGTTCTAACGAGTGATGGAGAAAACTTAACAGGTTTATGGTTTACTACTTCAAGATTTAGCGAGTTATGTGAAATAGAAAAAGAGCAATTCCATGAAGAACTGCCCGTTTTTCATAAGACACGTAGGTGGTTAGATGCTTATTTTAAAGGTCAAAATCCTAAAATCGATATACCTATGCGATTGAGTGGAAGTGCTTTTTGCTTACGGGTGTGGGAGATTTTAAAAACCATTCCCTATGGACAAACCATAACGTATGGAGATATAGCAAAGCAAATAGCAGCAGAACAAGGGAAAGCGAAAATGTCAGCCCAAGCGGTTGGTTATGCGGTTGGTCATAATCCAATTTCTATCATTATCCCTTGTCATCGCGTCGTAGGCGCAAAAGGAAATCTTACAGGATATGGTGGGGGATTAGATAAGAAAATACAGCTTCTTACATTAGAAAACGTAGCGATGGATGCCTTTTACCGACCAAAGAAGGGAACGGCATTATAAGTTAGTGTTCTTGTAATTGATGCATTAGACATTCGATAGGTTGCTTATCCTCACGAAAGCCTTTAAATACTGGCTGACGCATACCTCCGCTTTGTGTGTATTCCATAAATTTCACAGTGCCACATAAAAACGGCGATATCCAAGTGGCGTCCTCATTGCCATCTGGCAGGACAGAAAAAGGGCAAGGAATCGTGTCTTTGATATGGGCAAATAAATAATCTTTGGATACACCCATGGTAACATGCCCACAATATTGCAGTTTTTGGTTATCATAAGCAGCTAGCACTAAGGAGAGCATGGCATGTTCTTTGGGAATATAACCAACAACAGCAAAATCGGCTTCCAATAGATGTTTGCATTTGATCCATTCTTTTGTGCGCTTGCTTGGTTGATACAGACTTTCTTTACGCTTTGCGACGATTCCTTCCAGTTGTTGTTGCTTCGTTAAAGCAAACAAAGCTTTTCCTTCTTGTTCAATGTAACGAGAGATATTACAGATAGGGGATTCTTTAATGTTCTTTTCAAGCAATTTTTTTCGTTCCATCAAAGGCTTTTGACAAAGATCTTCACCATCAAGATTTAAAATATCAAAAGCAGTGAAGACAGCAGGAAACTTTTTACTATGTTGACGTATACGAAAAGGATCACTTGTAAGAGTTCTTCTTTGAATGGCGAAAAAATCACTTTTTCCATCTTGAAAAACATGCAATTCTCCATCGATCACACAAGGCTTCTTTGCTTGTTTATATAAACTTTTTAGTTCAGGAAACTTAGAATTTAATTTTAGATGACGTTTATTGATAAGTTCTACATGATCTTTATAAAGATAAGCTAAACAACGAACACCATCCATTTTAATCTCGTAAATATATGCATCATCGTCAAATGGAGGCTGTTCTGTTCCGATTAACATGGGATCGTATAAGGGAAATTGCATTAGTGACGCACCCGTTTCCGCTTGGTTTTCGGCTTCGTGGCTTCAATGGATTGTTTTAAGGCTTCCATAAGATCAATTGGAGTTTTATGATCTTCCTTACGATCGCTGCTGTGCAATATTTGATGACCATCGATCTTTTCTTCAATTGCATTGCGTAAGCGCTCTTGAAATTCATCATGATACGTTTCTGGTTCAAATGGTTTGCTCATGGATGTTATCAATTGTTTTGCCATGTTCAACTCAGCTTTATCAATATCCGGGTGCAGAATGGTTTTGGGATTCTCGACTAATTCTTCTTCATAGAAAAGGGTCTTGACGATAATTTCTTCATCGCTTGGGCAAAGAGCCAGCAGCGTTTCTTTAGTGCCAATAACCGTTTTAGCAACTGCAACAACATTTTCTTCCTGCATGGCTTTACGTAGCAATTCATATGCTTTTTCGGCATGTTTCTCAGGAACGGCATAATAATTCTTTTCATAATATAAATCATTGATATTGGCTAAAGAAGTGAAATGTTGAATCTGGATCGTACGATCTTTTTCAACTTTTAACTTTTCAATCTCATCGTTCGTCATGATGACATATTTATCCTTTTCATATTGATAGCCTTTTACAATATCTTCACTTTTTAATTCTTTGTCACAATTAGGACAATATTTTTTATATTTTACGCGTTCATGGGTATCTTTACAAAGTTGATTAAAGGATATAGCTGTATCCTGTGTTGTTCGATACAGTTGTATAGGGATATGAACAAGTCCAAAAGATATAGCTCCTTTATGTGCAACAGCCATGGTATCACCTCAAGGCTATTATGGCTGTTTCGGATAGTATCATTCTTATCATTATGAAATATACTTTGGTAAACTATTGTATATGATATGATTAGAAGCGTTAAAGAGGATTCTAAAGTATCCAATTTAATGGAACGCCTAAAAAAATAAAGTCAAGAGTATTATTTCAAAAGTTATCTGCTATACTATATGTGTCCGGAGGGTATAAATTTTTCCTACGCTTAGAGATAAGGGAGATCGGATGTTGTTAGATGGTGTTGAATACCTGCTACGTGTAGGGATCCTAATGTCTAACGCAGATCACCCACCTGTATATACAGGGAAAGATCTCTCCCTTCGGACGTATATGAGAAATTGACAGATGAGCAATCATCTGTTTTTCTTTTCGCTTTATTTCATGCTATACTAATTGTAAGAATAAAGGAGAAGATAATTATGGATGCAAAAGAACGTTTTATAAGCTTATATCAAGAACATATTCATCGTGACGGAAGTGATAAGCTATTAGAGTATTTATTACATCATAGTGATTTTTTTACAGCTCCTGCCAGCACTAGATTTCATGGCTCTCATGCGCAAGGATTAGTTGAACATTGCTTGAATGTATATGATTGCTTAAAAGATTACTTAGCTAGATCACGCAGTAAAGAAGTCTATCACATGGAGTATAATGAAGAGACAATTGCAATTGTTGCATTATTGCATGATATCTGCAAAGTGAATTGTTATAAAGAAAGTACACGGAATGTTAAAGTAAATGGAGCATGGACACAAGTTCCATATTATGAATTTGATGATCAGCTGCCGTATGGACACGGTGAAAAAAGTGTATATATCATTACAGGTTTTATGCGATTAAGCAGGGAAGAAGCCTTTGCCATTCGTTATCATATGGGATTTAGTGGAAATGATGATGCACGTGGTGTAGGTTACTCCTTTGAACATTTCCCTTTGTCGTTTGCTTTAAGCACTGCGGATATGGAGGCTACTTATTTCTTAGAAAGTGAAACGGTATAAGTTATCAAAATATGTAAGATTGTTTTGCGTAGGGCAAGTAACATTATAGTATATATAAAAAGACGATTAGAAAAGGTTCTGTGAAATTCTCCAGGACAATGCGTGATCGTCTTTTATTTTGCATATTTGGCAATAATTTCTTGGAAGGTTGTTGTATGATGCAGCAATGCTTCTTTTTCATCATCGCTAATTTTTAGCTTGCGCAGCATCGCTGGGTTTTCTTGGGGATGATAACAGAGAAAAGTTTTATGGCCTCGTTGTAATAGGGTGTTATCCTGCTCTTGCAGTAATACGATTGGTTTGCGGGCTTCTTCTTTTATGCGTTTGTGATCATCTTCGCGTTTCCATAAACATAACTGCTCTTCATTATACAGCATACGGATAAAATTTTTCTTAGCCATCGGGTATTGTTCATAAAAATGATTTAACATATCTTTCATCGCCTGACGTTCCGTGTAACCATCATTGGGGCAGGTACTTTTTACAAAGGGAATATCGTTTAACATTTGGGCATTCAAAATATCATTTTCATGCGCATAGATCAGCGGACGGATAAAGGTGATATCATCATTTGATAAATGCATTTTAGGCAAGAAGGTGGCTAGTTTACCGCCATGAATTGCATTCATTAATAAGGTTTCTATAGCATCATCACTGTGATGACCAAAGGCAACTTTATTACAATGTAGATCTTTTGCGGCTTGGTTAACGGTAGCTTTTTTGAACTTGGAGCATAAACTGCAGCGGATACGACCATTTTTATCTAAATTACGTTTTAATATTTCATAAACCTTGGAATCAATCTGATGGAATTCAATACCAAGGCGCTCACAAAATTGTGTCACTTCTTGAAATTCCATGTTAGGAAAGCCGAGTTTAATATGGATACCGACAACTTCAAATCGACGATCGCAAAATTTTGCATACATATGTAATGCAGTTAATAATACCATGCTGTCTTTTCCGCCACTCACTCCAACGCCAATACGATCACCATCTTGTATTAAGCCATAGTCCTGATCCGCTTTACGAATATCCCCAAGTATCTTATGTAATTTCATCCTTATCACGCTCTTTCTCAAATCTGTATCATTATACATGATTTTTTCGCTCTTTCACAGGCTAACCACAAGAAATTCTTGATTTTTATGTTATAATGATACACGGTGATGACATGGATGGTATTTTATTGATAAATAAAGAAGCAGGGATGACTTCTCACGATGTGGTTGCACAGTTGAGAAAGATCCTTCATATAAAGAAAATCGGTCACAGTGGTACATTAGACCCTAATGCGACCGGTGTCTTGCTCGTGTTGGTTGGCAGAGCTTGTAAAGTATTACCGTTTTTAGCAGATACGGATAAAGAATATATCGCAAGCATGGAATTGGGCAAGAAAACCATTAGTGATGATATTTGGGAAGAGGTTTTGGATGAAAAACCGGTTATACCAATTAAAGATTTGCAAAAAGAACTTGATAAATTTCGCGGTGTGATTGAACAGGTCCCTCCAATGATTTCAAGTATTAAAGTTAATGGAAAAAAGCTTTATGAATATGCTCGTAATCATGAGCATGTGATACGCCCGGTAAGAAGCGTGGAAATTTATGATATTCAAGCACTTGATGAGGCAAAACTACAATTTAGGGTAAGTTGTAGCAGTGGCACGTATGTACGTTCATTGTGCCATGATATTGCCGAAAACACAGGAAACTATGGATGTATGTCTTCTTTGATCCGCACGCGTGTTGGGCGATTTAGCATACAGGATTGTGTGACGTTAGATGATGTGAAAAAAGGCGAGTTTATCTTACACCCTATAAAGGACGTGTTGGATCATTACACAAGTGTTCCTTATACACCAATTTCAGATATTTATAATGGAAAACATATACGTTTACAATGTGAGGATAATCGCTTGGCAATTTTAGATAAAGGTGATGTCATAGCTTTATATGAACGTGATCATGGCGATGTCTTTCGTTGTATTCGCGGATTGTGGTAGGTGAAATTATGGAAATATTACGATTTAATATACATACACCCATAGAATGCCGGGAACGTATAACGGCTTGTATCGGGTATTTTGACGGTTTACATCTAGGTCACCAACAGTTGGTAAAACGGGTGCTGGAAATAGCTGAAAAAACCCATACCATTCCAGCGCTGATTACCTTTGATCCAGATCCCTGGGTCGTATTGAAAAAATTGCACAATATTCCCCATATTACACCGATGAATCATCGACAAGATATTGGCGCAAAACTGGGGATCCAGAAATGGATCATACTTGATTTTCAAAAGGATATGGCGCAACTTAGCTATGAACAATTTCATGAGCTTGTCTTAAAACCATTGCATATTGAAACATTAGTATGTGGTTATGATTTTCATTACGCCAATCGTGGAGAAGGCAGTGTAAAAACGTTACAGGCTCAGCATTTTTTTAAAGTAGAGGTCGTTGAAGAAATCGCCAGTGCCAATGAGAAAATTAGTTCAACTCGTATAGAACAATCCATAAAACGTGGTGAAATGGAAGAAACGGCAGATATTATGGGGCGCTTTTATGAAATGCGAGGTATTGTGAAAAGTGGTAATCGAGTTGGACGCAAGTATGGTTTTCCTACAGCGAATCTTAAAACACAGGGTGAATATATCATGCCAAAGCAGGGTGTTTATATTGGAAGTGTGTTTGTATTAGATACCTGGTGGATGGCGATTATTAATGTCGGACATAATCCAAGCTTTAATTATCAGCAAAACACATCGATTGAAGCATATTTACTTGATTTTGATAAAATGATTTATGATAAAACGGTTACATTCAGATTTCATCGTTTTTTACGCGAAGAGCAGAAATTTGCCGGCATGCAGGAGTTAAAAGAGCAGTTGCTCAAAGACTGTGATCGTGCCAGAAACTATTTTAGGCAAAGAAAGGAAGGATAGCATGCGTTTAAAGCTATTTGATACAATTGATGAGGCATTAGCGTTGCTAGAAGAAAATAATGCATTTTATCATGAAGTGGAAAAAGATATTCGTAAAGCGCTAAAAGACTTATTTGCTAATAAAACCGAGATGATCGTTGATGTGAATTCGCGCGTCAAAAGCAAAGAAAGTCTACGAGAAAAGATTATCCGCAATCGGTTTTATGTGGACTATCAAAATGCGCAAGATATTTTGGACAATCTAAGCGATTTGATTGGTTTTATTATTGAATGTCGTTTCATTGAGGATGAATATAAAGTATTAAATATCATTCGCGAACGTATGAATGTTCGTAATGAAGATGATGGGTATTATTGCAATGAGGCGCATCCACTATTTTATTTGGATTGTGCTTCCCGCCAACCACAAATTCAAAAAAATGGATTTGCCATCTATCGCATTGACGGTTACTATCTCAAAAATGGTGTGAAGGTGAATATGGAATTGCAGATAAAAGCACTGGTACATTCCTTTTGGGGAGAAATTGAGCATAAATTGGTTTATAAGAACACCAATTATTATGTGTACGATGATTTTATGAAAGATTTATTGGCCAGTATCAAAGCCAACCTGACAATAACCGATCGCCAGCTTAACATTATTTATGATCAGATGCAGTCAACATCCTTAGGAGATGCCAATATTACCGAATCAAGTTTTGAAAAACAAATCAGTAAGGCAATTAATGATTTATTCGCGACGAAAATGAATGAATCTATTGGTTTTACTATGAATCTAAAGAACACTTCAACGATTTTAGGTCATTATATCTTCATTAAGGATATTCGCTATGATGGCGGAAATAATGACCGTATTGCGACTTTGTTTCGGACGTTTAAGAAATTGAACTCCATACATATGGACTTTGAAAATGAAATTGTGATGGAGGAAGGTTTTTATTCACAAGATGTTTTTGTTCATATCTTAGGGACCTATTTACTCTCCATCATTAATGAAGACTATGATTGGTTTGTCTTCTTTAATATGTTATTTGCCATTGAACCAGGGAATAATATGGAAGACTTCAGTTTGTTCTTAACGGTAATTCGCAATTATTTGGTAGACAATTACTGGCTAAACACAAGCTTTGTACGTCTGCCGATGGATCAGAGTGATTTATTACATGATGAGTGTTCGCGAATGTTGGCGAATTCACTTTGTGAAATAGGAACGATCAAGATTATTCACGATGATAAGATGATCGCCATAAATAAGGCTTTTGTGAAGTTTATTGAAGAATTGGAAAAACGCGTCATCAGTTATTCTGATTTTATGCAGTATAAGGAAGCGTATTATGATGAATGGATGACACGTATGCGCAAGATTTTCAGTTGAGCCTATCTTTTTGAAACCTAATAGACATATTAAGATGCCCTTTTGCATAGTAGTGTAGTAGCAAGGAGGGCATTTTCTATGAATAAACAGGCACTTGCATTTCTGACCATGTTTTCATTAATTTTGATGTTAAGTGTATACTATGTCACGCTGCCAAGTGATACAACAGCAGTGATGAAGGAGAATACGCCACAAGAAGAAACTGGCGATTCTAACAGTAAAGACAAGATAGAAAATAAAGAGACGAAAACAGGGAAACAGGAAGAAAGCAAGGATACATCCAAAGTGAATGAGGCAGCGAAACTGCAGGAAGAAATTGACAAGAAAAAAGATAGTGAAATTAACAAAAACAGTTCGGTTCTATCAAAAGGTGATGCAGATGAAACAGCGAAAAAGCAGGCATTGACAACGATGGAAGAATTAAAAGATGACAAAGAAATGCAACAGAAAGTTGCACAGGCATTAAGTAAAGAAAAATTGAATGTAGCAGTTGAAATTAAGGATAATACATGTATCGTGAATGTATTTGATAAAAAAGATGAAAAAAAATTAGCAAATGAAATCATGAAAACCGTCAGTGAAGTAACAAATCAGAAATATTTCATTGAAGTCACTTTCAAATAGGAATGGTTTTTGTTATAATAGTTCCAGAGGGTGATAACTATGGCACAAGAATACATTGCTTTGAAGGAAAACAATAACGATGGTATTATCGCATTGAGCAAATCAGCTTTTCAGACGATTGCCAAGATTGTTATTGAAGAAGACGAAAATCTTAAGCTCGCAGAAACAAGTACACCATTTAAATATCCGCTTGTTTGTAAAATTGCGAACGATCAGCTGATTTTAACGATGGATGTAAAAGTGAAATACAGCGTGAATGTAAACGATGTATGCAGTAAACTGCAGGGTAAGATCTTTGAAAATATAGAACACATGACGGGCTTTCAGCCTGACCAGATTGATATTCGCGTCAGTGGCTTTATGTTTTAGAGAAATCCGCATGGATTTCTTTTTTTTGAGTTGGAGGTGAAGATATGGCGGTTAGCTTAGAGGATTGTTTGGTGATCGGAATCAGTTCAAGAGCTCTTTTTGATCTAGATGAAGAAAATCGCATTTATGAAGAAGAAGGTTTAAAAGCATATGCGGACTATCAGATTGCTCATGAAGATACGATCTTAAAGCCGGGAAGTGGTTTTGCATTAGTAAAAGCTTTATTAAAATTGAATAGTAGATTTGATAAACGTAAGGTAGAAGTGTTGATCATGTCGCGAAATTCAGCAGATACTTCTTTGCGCATTTTCAACAGTATAGCGCATTATCAGTTGGATATCAGCCGCGCTGTATTGAGTGGAGGTGCTGCTTTATCTCCTTATCTTTCTAGTTTTGGGGTTGATTTATTTCTAAGTGCCAATGAAGAAGATGTCAAAGCAGCCATCCAAGCTGGTTTTGCGGCTGGACGTATTTATACCAACGCTATTCAGGACTTTGATCCGATGCAAGAGATTGAGCAAATACGAATTGCATTTGATGGGGATGCTGTTTTGTTTAGCGATGAGGCAGAGCGCATCTTTCAGGAAAAAGGCTTGGCAGCCTTTGTGGAAAATGAGCAAAAAAAAGCTCTTCAACAATTGCCGGCTGGACCATTTGCGCGTTTTTTAAAAACCATCAGCGATTTACAGAATCATATGGATAGTACACAATCTCCCATTCGCACGGCTTTGGTAACTGCTCGCAACGCTCCAGCTCATGAACGTGTCATACGGACCTTACGGGCTTGGGATGTACGTATTGATGAGGCATTTTTCCTAGGTGGAATAACCAAAAAAGATGTTTTAAAGGCATTTGCGCCCCATATCTTTTTCGATGATCAGAAAGTGCATGCCGATGTGGCATCTCAAGTGGTACCTAGTGCACAGGTTCCATGGAAGGAATAAGAAAACTTGCATGTTTCAATCAAATACATAGTGGTTTTACATCATTTTATGATAAAATAAAAAAGAATATACAGGAGGATCAGAATATGGCAGTAAGCAGACATGAATTAAGAGAGAAGGCAATGACTTGCCTGTATCAGCATTTTCTTCTCAATAAAGATATTAAAGAAACAGTTTTTGAAAACAATGACAGTAATGAAATAGATCCATTTCTATATACAGTAACCATTGATGCCATAAAATATGAAGAGGATTATATTCAGATGATCAATGAAGCCTTGCGTGAAGATTGGACATTTGAGCGTTTGGGTTATGTAGAAAAAGCAATATTGATCATGGCAGCCTGTGAATTGGATATGGAGATCGCTCCTAAACCAATCGTAATTAATGAGGCAGTGACATTAGCAAAAAAATATTGTGATGAGGAAACATATAAACTCATCAATGGGGTTTTAGATCGTTTATGAAACTACCCCTTCTTAGTGTTTATGATCTTGTCCATTATCTGAAACAGACACTTGATCATGATCCTAATCTGCAAACGTTACTGATTCAAGGCGAAATTTCCAATTTTACCAATCATCGTAGCGGTCATTGGTATTTTACGCTGAAAGATAAAAAGGCTAAAATCAGTTGTGTGATGTTTTCTTCGTATGCTAGTCGCTGTTCTATTTTATTAAAAGAAGGTATGAAGGTCATCGTCAGAGCGGAAGTTTCAATGTATGAGCCACAAGGCAGCTTACAGTTATATGTAACACATGTACAAGTGGATGGCTTAGGTGATTTGTACTTAAAGTTAGAAGCGGTGAAGAAGCAGATGGCGAAGGAAGGTTTATTTGCTTTGGAGCGTAAGAAAGCTTTGCCCTTATATCCCATGGATATAGCCGTAATCAGCGCAAAAAGCGGAGCAGCCGTGCAAGATGTTTTGACAACAATTGCACGACGTTGGCCGTTAGCAAATGTTCATGTTTATCCAAGTCTTGTGCAAGGAATCAATGCGGCAGATGATCTTATTCGTAATCTAAAAAAGGCTGATGAGATGGAACATGATGTGATTTTGTTGGTTCGTGGAGGCGGAGCAATTGAAGATCTTTGGTGTTTTAATGAAGAGCGTGTTGCACGTTGTATCAGTTCGATGAAAAGTGTTGTCGTGACTGGTGTAGGGCATGAAACAGATACGACATTAGTTGACTATGTGAGTGATGCCAGAGCGCCAACGCCCACGGCTGCTGCGGAATTGATAACACCTCAACGTGAAGAAATCCTTATGCAGCTTATGCATTTAAAAAGCAGGATGAAACAAATCATGAATCATCGTTTGCAAGAAGAAAAGGCTGTCCTTGAATCTTTAAAGCAACATCGTTATATGAGCGATCCCTTATCTTATATCCGTGAAAGTCAGATGAAATTAGCGATGCAAGCACGGGAAATGGGAATGATCGAACAGCGTCTGTTAAAACATCGTCATACAGTACAGGAATATGCAAATCGATTGGCACATCAATCGCAACAGATTGCACAGAAAAAACAAGCGGAAAAAGCAAAGGTTTGGATACAGCTTGCACATGCGCTACAAGAATATCAAAGGAAACAACAGACAACATTATATAAACAAATATCCTTACTAGATGCCTATAGTCCGCTGAATGTTTTAAAGCGTGGTTATGCGATTGCTGAAACTAAAGATACATTGATTAAATCTATTGATGATGTTCAAGAAGAAAGTCTTATGCGCATACGTCTTGTGGATGGCTTTCTGCATGCTTGTGTAAAGAAAAAGGAGAGATTATAATGGAAGAAAAACAATCATTTAAAAATTCCATGGCGCGATTAGAAGAAATTGTATCATTATTAGAACGAAATGAAATAGAATTAGAAGAAGCCATCAGCTTATTTGAAGAAGGGCTGAAGCTCGTAAATTCTTGTGATACGCAGTTAAAAACCTTTGAAAATAAAGTGGCTCAGCTTTTAGCTGCTTATCAGGAGGATGCAGGTGATGAATAACTTTGAAACATATTTGCAGCATATATGTGATGCTTTGCAAGATTCCAAAGTAAAAGATGCCATGCAGTATTCTTTAATGGCAGGAGGTAAAAGAATACGTCCGCAAATTTTACTGGCAGCTTTGCAATGTTATGGCATAGAAGAGCGTGTTGGATATCCTGTTGCTGCAGCTATTGAAATGATACATACCTATTCTTTAATTCATGATGATCTTCCGGCAATGGATGATGATACGCTGCGCCGTGGTAAACCGACTTGTCATGTGCAATTTGATGAAGCAACTGCCATTTTAGCAGGAGATGCTTTACTAACGCAGGCTTTTTTACTGGGAGCTATGGCAAGTGAGGATGCGATGGTGAATTGTGCTATCGTAAAAGCATTAAGCAGGTATGCTGGAGCAGATGGTATGGTACTTGGACAGATAAAAGATTTAGAAGGTGAAGTAAAGGAAGATCTTACCTTGGCGGAACTAAAAGATATTCATTATTATAAGACCGGACGTTTATTAACGCTTCCTTTGGTATGTGCGGCTTATCTAACACACCATGAAGAAGATATTCCTGCTTGGGAGCAAATCGGTAGTGATTTGGGCTTATCTTTTCAAATCCAAGATGATATTTTGGATGTTACGAGTACCGTTGAGGAATTGGGTAAAAATATCAACAGTGATGCGCAGAATAATAAACGCACCTATGTTTCTTTACTTGGTATTGAAGAAGCGCAAAAAGAGGCATCCTTCTATTATGAGCGGGCGCAGCAAAGACTGCATGAACTGTTTGATGATGCGCATGCCTTGGATGCCATCTTTGTGGCTTTAACAAAGCGTAAAAACTGATGAGGTGATCATGTGAATATATTTGATATTAAAAGTCCATCGGATATCAAGTCCTTATCCTATGCACAGTTGGAAGATCTTGCCCAACAAATTCGCATTTTTTTAATTGAGAGTATTGCGAAAACAGGAGGACATTTGTCAAGCAATTTAGGTGTCGTAGAATTGACACTAGCGATGCATTATGTCTTTGATACACCACAGGATAAGTTCATTTTTGATGTTGGGCATCAATCGTATGTACACAAAATATTAACTGGACGTGCGCCGCTGTTTACGCAACTGCGCCAATACAAAGGCATTGCCGGCTTTCAGAAACGCAAAGAGAGTGAGCATGATGCATGGGAAGCAGGGCATTCTTCTACTTCTTTATCTGCCGCTTTAGGGATGTGTGTGGCACGGGATCTGAATCATGCTTCCTATCAGGTTGTTCCTGTAATTGGTGATGGAGCTTTAACGGGTGGTATGGCCATGGAAGCATTAAATCAAATTGGCAGTGAACAGCGTAATATGGTCATTATTTTCAATGATAATAACATGTCAATCTCCAAAAATGTCGGTGCAATGGATGAAACCTTTACTCGGCTTCGTACAAGTAAGCCATATAATACTTTAAAAGAAGATTTAAAAGGTGCTTTATCAACCTCTAAAATGGGGAAAAGTGTTTTAGAATCCATGAAAAATATCAAAAATGCGGTAAAAGAAAATGTTGTGGATACTTCGATTTTCGGTGATTTTAATTTGGATTATATCGGTCCGGTAGATGGTCATGATATTCGTCGTTTGATCAAAGTGTTAGAAATAGCAAAGCGTCATGATGGCCCGATTGTCGTACACGTATTAACAAAAAAAGGAAAAGGGTATCCTTTTGCGGAAGAAGATAAAGAAGGAAAATGGCATGGTGTATCGCAGTTTGATCCTAAGACCGGTTGTTCCTTATCACGTATGCCAAATGGGCAAAAAAGCTGGAGTGAAGTCATATCCAGTACACTTTGTGATTTGGCAAAAGATAATAAAGATATCATAGCAATCACCCCTGCTATGAAAGGTGGCAGTAAGTTATCTGCTTTCTTTGAGCAATTTCCTACGCGTAGTTTTGATTGTGGTATAGCCGAGGAACATGCGATGACTTTTGCGGCAGGATTAGCTGCAAGTGGGAAACGTCCTTTTATCTCAGTATATTCTTCCTTTTTGCAGCGTGCCTATGATCAAATCAGTCATGATGTAGCTCGAATGGATCTGCCTGTTGTCATTGGCATTGATCGTTGTGGCTTAGTTGGCGAGGATGGTGAAACCCATCATGGTGTTTTTGATATTGCCATGTTGCGTCATATCCCGCATATGATCTTAGCACAACCAAAAGATGGCGATGAGGCACAACAACTTTTATACACAGCTTTTACGCAAGAACACCCTTTTGCATTACGCTATCCGCGTGGAAACACTCCCTTTCATAAGGTAGATACATATCATCCTGTGCGTATTGGCAGTTGGAGCATGCATAAGATTATGGAGACGAGTAAACTTTGTGTAATCACCTATGGAGATAATGTGGATAAAGTTATTTCTAAGGCGCGCATCAATGGACTAGCGATTACCGTTGTAAATGCACGATTCTTTAAACCTCTGGATGAAGAAATGCTGAATAGCATTTGTCAAATGGAAGAACCTGTCATCATCTATGAAACAGATATGTTAGCTGGTGGTTTAGGCAGTGCGATTTTAGAATATGCGAATGATCATGGCTACCAAAAACATTTTGTACGTATCGGTATTGATGATCATTTTGTAGAACACGGCAGTATACCGCAATTAAAGAAATTGGAACGTTTAGATATCAACACGCTTTGCGATATTATCGCAAGCTATTTGTAGAGGATGCCTATGCGATTAGATCAAAAAATCGTTGTCATGCGTAGAGATCTATCACGCTCTCGTGCACAAGATATGATCAAAGAAGGCCTTGTGCAGGTTAATGGACAAACCATCACCAAAAGTAGTTATGCTATAACAGAAGAGGATGAAATTGTCATTTTCGAAGCAGATATGGTATTTGCCAGTAGAGCTGGTTTTAAACTATATGATGTCATAGATGATTTTCAGTTACAACTAAAAGATCGTGTGTGTTTGGATGTGGGTGCCAGCACGGGAGGATTTAGTGATGTCTGTCTTCAACAAGGTGCTCAAAAGGTATATGCTGTTGATGTAGGAAAAGATCAATTGATTGAGCGATTGCGTAAGGATAAACGCGTCGTAAATATGGAAAATTGCAATTGTCGCTATTTGCGCAAGGATATGTTTGATGATGCAATTACCTTTGCTTGTATGGATGTCTCTTTTATTTCCGCAAAACTCATTTTACCAGCAGTATTCTCGGTGATGAGTAAGAAAGAACTTGTTGTTTTGATTAAACCGCAATTTGAGGCAGGGAAAGCTTACGTTGGAAAACATGGCATTGTTAAAGATGCCAAGGTGCACATGCGCGTGTTGCAAGAGATGGTTGACTTTGTAAAAGAACAAGGACTTTATGTTCATCATTTACAAGAAAGCAGCATCTTAGGAAGAGATGGCAACCATGAATTTGTCATGCACATTTGTGATACCTACAAGCAGCAGCTATTTGATTATCATACAATCGTCATGAACCATAAGAAAACGAGGTGATTCTATGCTGACACAAATTTATGTCAAAGATTTTATTTTGCTGGATCATGTGAATTTAACATTGGAAGACCATATGTCTGCTTTTACTGGTGAAACAGGAGCAGGTAAATCGCTGTTGATGGATGCCATAGGAATCTTAAAAGGAGATCGCATCAGTGCCAGTATGGTAAAAGATGGTAAAGATAAAGCAATTATCGAAGGAGTCTTTCAAGTGCCTTCTCACCACGCTGTAAGAAGCTTATTAGATGAAGCGGGATATACTTTGGAAGATGATTTGCTCATCGTAACGCGTGAATTTAGTAAAGAAGGCAAAAGTGTCGCACGTATTAACCAAAGAACAACAACGATTGCCTTTTTAAAAGAAGTTATGGCAGCTCTAGTTGATTTACATTCCCAACATGATACACAATATTTATTGAATCCCAAATATCATCTATCTTTACTGGATCGTTTTCTGCAACAAGATGCATTACGCGAGGATGTTCGTGATACCTATCGTGTTTTTAAGAAATGTGATGATGAGCTTTCACAACTGCTGCATGCAGATTACAGTGAAGATGATTTAGAATTTCTCACATTTCAGTTAAATGAAATTGATGAAGCAATGCTGAAAGAAAATGAATTAGATGAATTAGAAGAAGAATTGCGTCATATGATGGGTTATGAAAAGGTCAGTGCCGGTTTACATGCCGCAATTCAATTATTGGATGAAGAAGAGGGTGGATTGCCTATTATCTATGAAGCGGCTCATCAATTAAGTGGATTGCATTATGATGAGACACTGGATACATATGCACAGAAGTTAAATGATGCTTATTATGTGATGCAAGATCTTACTGAAGAAATCAAAGAATATGTACAAAGCCTAGAATTTGATGAAGAACATTTCCATGAATTGCAGGATCGTATTTCTTACATACATAAAATTTTTCGTAAATATGGAGGAAGCTATGATGCTGTTTGTGAAAAACGCGATGAGCTAGATCGTACCATTGATGGTATCTTACATCGTCAAGATGCTATCACAAAATTGGAAAAAGCCCGACAGAAAGCTTATGCGGCATATGAGACGCAAGCAAAACAACTGCATACGTTGCGCATGGCGAAAGCAAAAGAATTGGAAGAACTTGTTGTTACACAGTTGCGTGATCTAGAATTGCCCAATGCACGTTTTCATGTTTCAATTGAAACATTTGCAGGCAATGCCACCGGGATGGATAAGGTGGAATTTTTAATATCGATGAATGCTGGAGAACGCTTAAAAAGTCTTTCAGCAACGGCTTCCGGTGGTGAATTATCGCGTTTTATGCTTGGCATGAAGACGGTATTCACACGTTTGCAAGGTATTGAGACTGTTATTTTTGATGAGATAGATACTGGTGTCAGTGGCAATGTTGCCTTTGCTATTGGTAAAAAGATGCAGGAGCTGGCAAAAGATGTTCAGGTTTTCTGCGTAACACATCTGGCTCCAGTAGCAGCTTGTGCGGACCATCATTATGTAGTAGAAAAGTTACAGGAAAATGATCATGTCAAAACACAGATCCATGTATTAGATGAACAAGAGCGTATCATTCAACTTGCTAGTATATCTAGTGCATCACAAAGTGTTTCTGCGCATGCCATGGCAAAAGAATTATTAGAAAAAGCGCGAAGAGATTAATGATTTTCTTTGACTTGTTTCACTTGACACAGGACAAACTAGCCCTGGGAGGTGATACTTTGTCAAAGAAATTTTTAATTTTACTAAGCTGTTTCATTTGCCTATTCATTCATCCTTCAATGATCTGTGCCAATGAAGGTATTTATTTAGGCGGAGATAGCGTTGGTATTGAAGTTTCTTATGATGGTGTACTCATCAGTGGGACGTATCACTTTACGATACAAAATAAAACGTATACACCGGAAACCTATATTCAGAAAAAAGATATCATAAAAAAAATCAATGGCGTCACGGTAACAAGCATTGCTGATATGCAAAGGGAACTGTTGACCTATCAAAGAACACAATCAAAAGATAGTATTCCTATCACTGTTCTTAGAAAGAATCAGCTCATAGAAACATCATTGTTTAATGTGTATGATGAAACAGACAAGGTATATAAGTGTGGTTTATATGTAAAAGATAAAATTGTCGGTGTTGGTACCTTGACCTATTATGATCCTAGCAATCATACTTATGGAGCACTTGGGCATGAAATTATGGATACGGATTTGCAGGAGATAGCGGATATTCAAGCAGGAAGTATTTATCCGGCGAATGTATCATCTATTCAAAAAGCACAGCAAAATCATGCCGGAGAAAAACGCGCCACCATTGATTTTACTAGAGTCTTGGGAACGATTCGGGAAAATACGCGTATTGGTATTTATGGAACCTATGTACAATTGGGAAGGAATGCGCCTCTCATGGAATGGGCAGATGCGCAAAGTGTACACAAAGGGAAAGCCCAGTTGTATACGGTTTTACATGGTGACGAAGTACAAGCTTTTTCCATCAATAT
Source organism: Longicatena sp. 210702-DFI.1.196 (assembly GCF_020563125.1). Lineage (NCBI taxonomy): Bacteria > Bacillati > Bacillota > Erysipelotrichia > Erysipelotrichales > Erysipelotrichaceae > Longicatena > Longicatena sp. 210702-DFI.1.196. The sequence goes on from NZ_JAJCPX010000014.1 coordinate 29,046, forward strand.
CACCAAGATTCATCATCAGCACATCGGTGATGTAAAAGGTATAGAATTTATTGTTGACGATCCTGTATTATTAGCACAGACAAATGGTATTATTCAAGGCATGAGTGGTTCACCTATCGTCCAAGATAACAAAATCATAGGAGCAGTTACACACGTTATTACGAATGATCCTATTCATGGATATGGTGTCTTTATCGAATGGATGTTATCTAATTCTAAGAAACTTGCGTAATTACGACATTATTCGACTTACACTTTGGTGTTATCACAGAAATGACGGCATAAAACGTCGTCATTTTTTCATAATTTGAAAAAATTTGTAAATTTCTTTACGGTGTTCGACAAATTCATTGTTATTTCTCATTTAGAATTCTTATAATTAATAGGGAAGGAGAGAAAGAAATATATGAACAACAAACTTAGCGTCTATCTTGTCGATGACAGTCTGGAAATGATTCACTCTATGAAAGCAGCATTCGCAAAGAGTGATGCATATCAGATCGTAGGCAGTGCCACCAATGGTGAACAATGTCTTGTAGAGCTTCATGGGAAACACATTGACATCCTCGTACTGGATCTGCTGATGCCAAAGAAGGATGGGATCAGTGTTCTGCAAGATTTAAAGAAAAACAACATTGAGGTAGCTCACATCATTACCACAACACCATTTGTGAATGATTTGATCGTATCACAAGTGCAGAATTTTCGGATCGACTACATACTCATGAAACCTTTTGAGATGGAGGAGCTTGTCGATAAGCTAAACTTCATCGTTGGCTTTACCAGTAAACAAAAGAAAGGCAATGGCTTGCGGGTGAATCTTGATGAAGATGAAAAGAAACGCCTTGCCAAATTAGAACTGGAAAGTGAGATTACGGAATTACTCCATGAGATCGGTATACCCGCACATATCAAAGGCTATATGTACTTACGAACAGCTATTTTAGAAACTTATCTAAATGTTGATTTCTTAGGTCAGATCACCAAAGTCTTATATCCGGAGATTGCTCGTAAATATGCAACGACCGCCTCACGTGTGGAAAGAGCCATTCGTCATGCGATAGAGGTAGCTTGGAATAGAGGGAATATTGATGCCATTGATGATATTTTTGGTTATACGATTTCTGCTAGTAAGGCAAAACCAACCAATTCGGAATTCATTGCGATGATTGCCGATAAATTACGTCTTGAGCATCGTTTAAAAAACAAAACAGCGATGATGCAAACTTATCGCTAGCTTTTCTTCCTGAAATCCTTTATAATGGTCAAGGTAAGCGGATGAATCATCATGTACATTTGATGTTTTATTAACCAAAATAAAGGATGTTGGATATGGCAGGAAGAGTTATATTTCATATTGATTTAAATGCGTTTTATGCAAGTGCGGAGGTTTTGAAGAATTCTGCGTTGGAGGGACAACCGGTTGCTGTAGCCGGATTGCATCGCAGAAGTGTTGTCAGTACGGCAAATTATGAAGCTCGTAAATGTGGAGTTCATAGTGCTATGCCATTATTGATGGCTTTAGAAAAATGTCCGCAGCTGGTAGTTGTACAAGGTGATTTTTCCTGGTATGAAGAATTAAGTAATCGTTTTTTCACCTATCTGCGTAAATTCACCCCTTGTATTGAACCGGCTAGTATCGATGAATGTTACATGGATGTTACTGATATCATAGGTAATTATAAACGACCGCTAGATTTGGCATGGATCATTCAGAAACGTGTCTATGAAGATTTGCGGTTACCATGCAGTATAGGAGTAGGACCAAATAAGTTTTTAGCAAAGATGGCGAGTGATATGCGAAAACCTATGGGAATCACGGTATTGCGAAAACAAGAAGTGCCATCTAAGTTATGGCCACTACCAATCACAGATATGTGGGGCATTGGTAAGAAAAGTGTGCCATTATTAGAAGAACGTGGAATTCATACCATTGGCGATTTGGCTGATCCATCAAATGAAACGATGCTAATGACACTGCTTGGCAAGCAGGGGTATATGGCCATTCAACATGCGCGTGGAAATGGCAGTAATCGTTTATCCTATAACACCAGTGTGCAATCCATTTCACAATCAACGACACTGGATCGTGATATCATAGAATACGATGAAGTAAAAACTGTTTTTCGCCGTTTAGCTCATTCTTTGAGTCAACGAGCAAAACAAGAAAAAATCAAAGGTTCTTTACTATCCATTTCTATTCGATATTATGATTTTACCAATGCTGTTCGCTCACAGTCTTTACAAGGCTATACGAATGAGGAAACCATTTTATTGGAAACAGCATTGCTATTGTTTGATCAAAATCACAACGGTAAAGAAATCCGTCATCTTGGAATCGGATTAGGATCGCTTTACAGTGAAGAAACCAGTGTTACACAAATTGACATGTTTCAAGAACCCGTAGAAGATACAAACGATGTTGCTATAGTGTTGAAACAGTTGAATAAGCAACTTCCTGGTGCAAATCTGATCAGTGCCGCGCAGCTTAAGAAAAAAATGTAGAAATATGACGAAGAAAAGAAGGGGTGAACTCTTCTTTTTTTTCATATGCTGAAGTGAGGTGAGCATATGAAAAAGAAACATCATTATCACGGCTTTTTAAAGAAATATCAAAATGTCTATTTGTATATTGCTATCTTGGTTGGTTGTGGACTATGCATGGGTATTATCTTATCGAATTACATAGATGTGAATGATATTCAAAATCTTTCTGCTTATTTAACGACCATTGATTCCAATGTCAATAAGTATGACTATTTTATATCACAATTCTTTTTGGGAATTCTTTTTATTTTATTTGTCTTTTTGTTGGGGACAAGCATTGCCGGCATCCCCATTATTAGTTTCGTTGTGTTTACCAAGGGATTACAAATCGGCTTCTCTTGTGCGCTCTTTGTGGCAACCTATCAGATGAAAGGAATTGTCGGCATTTTGTTGACACTCTTACCCCAGGTTGTGTTTGACCTACTTGCTACGTTTTTGATTTCTGCCAGTGCAATTCAATTGTCAATGTACATCGTTTATAGTTGCACAAACCGTGAACGCCTAGACTTTCGTAAATTATTTAATACCGTACTTAATGATATCTTTATTTGTTTTCTGATTATGCTAGTGGGGGCATATTTGAAATCAACGATTGTTATTGAATTCATTAAGCTGTTTAATTTAATGTGATTTTCCTGTATAATACTACATACAGGAAGTGAGAAGATGAACGATCATTATACGTATGATTATATACATGGTACAACTACTTATGTATATCAACGAAAAGACATGTTTCGCATAAATACTGATACCAGTCTTTTAGCCGCATTTATGCAGATAAAACAAGGAGAGCGCATCTTAGATATTGGAACGAACAATGGAGCTTTACTGGCAGTGGCTGCAACAAAGCAGCCCGCTTACCTATATGGTGTAGAAATTCAAGAAGCAGCATGCAAGTTGGCTGAACATAATTTAAAAGATTGTGGTGTGCCATTTACAATTTTAGCAGGCGATGCAGGTAACATGACGCTTCCTAAGGTAGATGTTGTGATATGCAATCCACCTTATTTTAAGGTCAATACGCATGCAAATCTCAATGAGAGTGATTATTTGCGTATTGCCCGTCACGAGTGTTACCTGCCTTTTCCTTTATTGTGTAAACAGGCAGCTTCCACGCTACAAGAAAAAGGCCGTTTTTATTTGGTACATCGTGCGGATCGGATTGGCGAATTGATGAAAGAATTGTTACAACATCGATTCGGTGTGCGTACCTTACAATTTGTTTATGATCAAAATAAAGAGGAAGCCATCACTGTTTTAATTGAGGCAATTAAAGATGGGGGGCATCATACACATGTATTACCACCAATCATGCTAAAGCGATGATGTAAAGTATCAATCGTAAGATTGTTCAATCTCAATACTATTTTAGATTGTCACGTATATATTTCTTTTTTACGGTTAAAAGATAGGATATTGAAGTGTTTCTGCATGTAGTAAGGATATAAGCCTATCCATACCAAAAAGATAAAAACTGTGCTATAATATCACATGGTGAGATTATGCAGATAACTGATGCGTTTGAAGATTATCTTCATTATATACAAGTCGTAGAGAATAAGTCCTTAGCAACCGTGGCATCCTATCGTAATGATCTAAAGGAATACCTCGCTTTTTTAGACGCACATGGATTTACGGCTATTGAAGATGTAACCTACATGGATCTGCAAGATTTTCTCAAAGAACAAAAAGTAAAGAAAAAAACGAGCAGTGTCAATCATATGATTACTTCATTGCGCATGTTTCATCGCTATTTGACGATGACATACCCTAAAATTCCCGATGCAACCTTACACATACGCTCTTCCAAAACCGCAAAGAAATTACCGACCTATTTTAATGTGGCGGATATTGAACGCTTATTAGATAGCTTCCAAGACAGTGATATGGACATATTCCATAAGGCTTTATTAGAAGTACTTTATGGCTGTGGCTTGCGAGTAAGTGAGCTGACGCATTTGCGTTTAAATATGACACATTTAGAGCAGGGCTTTCTCAAAGTGCTTGGTAAAGGAGAAAAAGAGCGGATGGTGCCTATGCATCAGCGCAGCGTACATGCGTTGCAACAGTATTTAGAATTTGTTCGCCCACAATGGGTGAAACAGCGAAGTCCTTTTGTGTTTCTTAACTCACGAGGACAGAATGTTTCAAGACAATATGTACATAACCTGATTAAGAGCAAACTTACAGCACTTGGCTTAGATGAACGTTTATCCGCACATAGCTTTCGTCATAGCTTTGCCACACATCTTTTAGATGGTGGTGCTGATCTTCGCGTTGTACAGGAGTTGCTGGGACATGCGGATATCGCTACGACACAAATTTACACCCATATTCAAAACAAACGATTACAAGATGCTTATGCATCTTTTCATCCAAGATCAAAGGAGGAAGACGACCATGAAAACATATAAACGTGTATTCGCCATCGTTGTAGATTCCCTTGGTGTTGGGGCTGCCCCTAATGCCAAGGCATATGGCGATGAAGGATGTGATACCTTAGGCCATATTGCTATGCATATGGAAAATTTCCATATCCCAAATTTAGCAAAACTAGGACTTGCCAATCTGCATCCTATGCAGCATGTAGCAAGCGTACAAGAACCTATGGGATATTATACCAAAATGATCGAGCGCAGTGTCGGTAAGGATACGATGACCGGTCATTGGGAAATGATGGGGTTATATATCGACACACCATTTCAAACATTTACAGAAAGTGGCTTTCCTAAGGAGCTGCTTGATGAGCTGAGCAAACGCACCGGCCATAAGATTGTCGGAAATAAAGCAGCAAGTGGTACCGAAATTTTAGATGAGCTGGGCGAACACGAAATTGCCACCGGAGATATGATTGTCTATACTTCCGCAGATAGTGTCTTGCAGATTTGCGGTAACGAGGAAACATTTGGTTTAGACGAATTATATCGCTGTTGTGAAATCGCCAGAGAGTTGACCATGAAACCGGAATGGAAGGTAGGACGTGTTATAGCCCGTCCATATATCGGCAAGAAAAAAGGTGAATTCAAGCGTACGGCAAATCGCCATGATTATGCCTTAAAACCATATGGGAAAACGGTATTAAATGCCTTACAAGAGCATGGGTATGATGTTATCAGTGTTGGTAAGATCAATGACATCTTTGTAGGCGAAGGCATCAGTGAAGCGTATAAATCAAAAAGCAGTGTGCATGGTATGGAGCAGACAATCGATATCATGAAAAAGGACTTCCAAGGCTTATGTTTTGTAAATCTTGTTGATTTTGATGCTTTGTGGGGGCATCGCCGTAACCCTGTTGGCTATGGGGAAGAGCTAGAGCGCTTTGATGAAAAACTCGGCATCGTATTAAAACAGCTAAAGGAAGATGATTTATTAATTATCACTGCTGATCATGGAAATGATCCTACCTATAAAGGCAGTGATCATACCAAAGAAATGGTGCCAATGCTTGCCTATAGTCCATCTATGCAAGGACATGGCTTATTAGCATTGCGCGATAGCTTTGCGGATATCGGTGCCAGCATTGCGGAAAATTTTGCAATTGAGATGCCAGAGAATACGATTGGAACAAGTATGCTGGCTTTATGGAAATAAATAAGTAAAGGAGTAGAGAACATGAGTAATTGCAGTAGCTGTCCTAGTAAAGGGACCTGTGGGAAGAGTGAAGATACCTGTGGTATCCAGAACAATGCCCGCAACAAAATCAAACACGTCATTGGCGTGATGAGTGGAAAAGGTGGCGTAGGTAAAAGCTCAATGAGCGTTTTATTAGCAAAAGAGCTGCGTCAAAGAGGCTATCAGGTCGGTATCATGGATGCCGATATCACCGGGCCAAGTATTCCAAGACTTTTAGGCTTGGAACATGAAAAGGCATATGGCACAAACGATGCTATTGAACCTGTCATTGATAAAGATGGTATTAAAGTAATGTCTTTGAACTTTTTGATGGATGATGAAAATCAACCGGTTGTATGGCGAGGTCCCATCGTTGGAAATGCTGTTCGTCAGTTTTGGACAGATGTCGTTTGGGAAGAATTGGATTATCTGCTGATCGATATGCCACCGGGAACTGGTGATGTCGCATTGACTGTTTTACAAAATATGCCGGTGAATGGCATTGTGATGGTATCTACACCACAACCTATGGTATCAATGATCGTATCGAAAGCCATTAATATGTGTAAGGAAGTAAAGGTGCCGGTTTTGGGTATCATCGAAAACATGAGCTATGTCGTTTGTCCAGATTGTGGTCGCCATATTGAAATATTTGCACATAAGAATACAGATGAATTCTTACAGAGCAACGACGTTGAATTATGGGCTGAATTACCAATGATGGATGCCATTTCACAGATTTATAAAGATGATGACTTCACCCCTGAAACAGTAAAAAAAGTCCAGAAATTAATTGCACCTGCTGTTGATAAATTGGAAGCGTGCATGAAATAACGAAAAAGGGCATAAAATGCCTTTTTTTAGTGCCTTTTGCAAGATTACTCACTTATGTGATACTGCTAAATCTATCTAAATGTAACAATTCCCATTTATTTTCATGAAAAAAATATTTCCATTTACCATAGATTGTGCTATATTAGTAAAGGATTTTTTATAAGTCTTAACAACTGGGCTTTAAAAACCCGCAAGGAGGAATTTTTATGCCAGGTTATGTTGTTGTAGGAACACAGTGGGGCGATGAAGGAAAAGGAAAAGTCGTCGATTATTTAGGTTCCCATATGGATTATGTTGTTCGTTTTCAAGGTGGTAACAATGCCGGACACACAGTTGTTGTCAATGATGATAAGGTGGTTCTCCATTTGTTGCCAAGTGGCGTTTTACAAAAAGCGTTGTGTATCATTGGACCAGGTGTTGTTGTTGACCCTTTTGTCTTTTTGGAAGAAATTAAGGCATTAGAAGAAAAAGGTCTGCCTACGGAACATGTCAAGATTTCTGATTGTTCCCATATCATTATGCCATATCATATGCGTTTAGATAGTTTGCAGGAAGCTCAATTGCAGGAAGCAAAAATCGGTACGACGAAACGTGGCATTGGTCCATGCTATGCTGATAAGTATTCTCGCATCGGCTTGCGAATGGGAGATCTAAAAGATTTTGAACAGTTTAAAAAGAAATTAAAACGGGCTTTAGAAATGAAAAACATCCTCTTCCATCAAGTTTATCAGGATGAAGGATTCGTATATGAAGACATGGTGCAGCAATTTGCCGAGATCAGAGAAAAACTATTACCTCGTATCGTCAATGCACAGTTGCTAGTTAATGAAGCATTAGACACAAACAAACAGGTGCTGTTTGAAGGTGCCCAAGCGGCAATGCTGGATATCAATTATGGTAACTATCCATATGTGACAAGCAGTTCACCAACAAGTGCCGGTGTATGTACAGGTGCCGGTGTTGCACCACAGAAGTTGGATGTGATCATTGGAATCGCCAAAGCATATTCTACGCGTGTTGGAGAAGGACCTTTCCCATGTGAATTATTTGATGAGGAAGGCGATACACTGCGTGAAAAAGGTGGGGAATATGGTGCTACGACCGGACGTCCACGCCGCTGTGGTTGGCTGGATGTCAATGTTGTACGACATGCCGCAATGATCAATGGATTAACCGATCTTGTCATCACCAAGTTAGATATTTTAAGCGGGTTTGATAAAATCAAAATGTGTGTTGCCTATGAGATTGATGGACAGCGCTATGATTACATCCCAAGCAATATTGAAGACTTGCAAAAAGCAAAACCTATTTATGAAATATTCGATGGATGGAATGAGGATATCGCAAACATATCCCATTATGATGAACTTCCTGAGAATGCCAAAATTTATTTGCGTCGCATTGAAGAATTGTGCCATACGAAAATCTCTATGATATCTGTTGGACCAGAGCGTAATAGTAATATCATCGTTCATGAAATGTTAAAGTAAGCTTTATATATATTATAAAATAAGTATTGAACAAAGGCGTTCAAAGGATGAAACTAGATGTTTCACTTCCTTTAACGCCCTTTTTAATTTCATAACCAGAAAGAAATAGCGACTTGTAAGGGAAGTGTTAAAACTTTTAATAACATTTCATGATTAGACAACTGCGAATTTTAAGCATGGGATCATGCAACCTGTGATTGCATAATACACGCTTAGATAGTATTCTAGCTCTTGTTCTACACCATACTAACTATGAATCGATATATATACGAATAAGGCTATCGGTCTACTGCAAACAAGGATTTGTGCATTAAAACTAAATGTAAAAACTATCCAAATGAAAACACACAAACAATAACTTGATACGATTAAAAGAGGTGATGATCTATGATTCGTGTATTGATTATATCTGGCAGTAAAAAGACAACTGAATGCATACGCGAATTTTTAGCATGTGAAGATGACCTCAGTATCACGATCAGCACCCATGCAGCGCACGCTCGCCGTCTTTTTATGACAGCTGCCTATGATTTCATTATCATAAACTATCCGCTTCCAGATGAAGCAGATTATCGTCTGGTATTGGATATGAATGTGAAAAACAATGCCAGCATCTTATTGCTGGTACATCATGAGAAATTAAAAAGTATTGAGGATCGCATGCAGAAAGCCGGTATCATGACCGTTGGAAAACCAATACATCAACATACGCTGTTTCAGCTTTTAAAATTTGCCATACTTACTCAACGCAAACAAAAACAACATCAAAAAGATGAACAGCTATGGAAACAACGTCTGCAGGAAACCAAGGTTATCCAGCAAGCAAAGTGTCTGTTATTAGAACATGAACATATGAATGAGCAACAAGCACACAAATATTTAGAGAAAAAAGCAATGAATGCGCGACTCACACGCTTACAGCTAGCAAAAGCGGTGATACGAAAATATGAAAATAAAACCGAATGAGAAAGGATATATATCTATGTGTAAATTTATCTTTATTACCGGTGGTGTTGTATCCGGCTTGGGAAAAGGCATCACCGCAGCATCTTTAGGAAGACTATTAAAAGCAAGAGGACTGAAAATCTCAGCGATGAAAATGGACCCCTATGTCAATGTAGATCCGGGAACCATGAGCCCTTATCAACATGGTGAGGTCTTTGTGACCGAGGATGGCAGTGAAACCGATTTGGATTTAGGTCATTATGAGCGTTTTATTGATGAAGATTTAAACTGCTATTCCAACGTAACAACTGGGAAGATCTATTGGAATGTCTTACAAAAAGAGCGTCGGGGAGATTATCTTGGTCAAACTGTTCAAGTCATTCCCCATATTACCAATGAGATTAAAAGTTATATTTATATGGCTCAGAAGAAAACGCAAGCAGATATTTTATTATGCGAAATCGGTGGAACTACCGGGGATATTGAGAGCCAGCCATTTCTTGAAGCGATTCGTCAAGTTGCGCTTGAACAGGGACGTCAAAACTGTTTGTACATTCATGTGACGCTTATCCCTTATATACAAAGCAGCCAAGAGCATAAATCAAAGCCAACACAGCATTCGGTAAAAGAACTACAATCGTATGGTATCTCACCGGATATTTTGATTGCAAGAGTCAATGAACCATTAGAAGATACGATTAAAGAAAAGTTATCATTATTTTGCAACGTACCTAAGGAATGTGTCATTGAAAATCGAACGATGCGCTCATTGTATGAGGTACCTTCGATGTTACAAAAAAATGGATTAGATGAGATTGTGCTGAAACATTTTAACTATTCGTTACCATCAGCTGATTTGCATCAATGGGAAGAATTAAGTGAAGTCTTTTCCAGTATTCAAGAAGAAGTTACGATTGCCCTGATTGGGAAATACGTGAAGCTCCATGATGCTTATTTATCCGTTGTTGAAGCACTTCATCATGCCGGTTTAAAAAACAAAGTTCACATTCAAATCCGCTGGATAGATTCAGAAGAATTAACAGAGGAAAGCGTAGCTGAAAAATTAAGTGGCTGTCATGGTATATTAATACCTGGAGGGTTTGGTAATAGAGGCATAGAAGGAAAGATCGTTGCTGCCAATTATGCCCGTATCCATAACATTCCTTATTTAGGGATTTGTTTAGGGATGCAGATTGCTGCTATTGCTTTTGCCCGCAGTGTATTACAACTTAAGGATGCCAATTCTGCAGAGTTTGATAATGACTGTCAGTATCCAATCATCCACTATATGCAAGAACAAAGAGAACTGCTTTCAAAAGGTGGAACAATGCGTTTAGGGGCGTATCCTAGTACCATTAAAAAAGGAACGCAATTGGAAAGAGCTTATCAAAAAAATCATATCGCAGAACGACATCGTCATCGCTTTGAATTTAACAATGCCTATCGCGCATCTTTCGAAGAACATGGCATGTGTATCAGTGGGGTATCACCTGATGATGCATTAGTCGAGGCTATTGAGTATTCTGCCAATGATTTTTATATAGGCGTACAATATCATCCGGAATTTAAAAGCCGCCCACATCGTGCACATCCTTTATTTATAGACTTTATTAAATATGCAAAACAATTGAATAAGAGGAATTGCGAATAACAAAGCAGTATCTTTATGAATAGGAGAAACCATAAAAAGTGCTTTATATGCTTTTTATGATAGTCTATGATAATTCTTTATAAAACGACACAGTCCTACATATGAGTGTGTCGTATTTTTTATAGAAAGGAAAGGGAGGGTATATGTTAGGCTGCATGAACGTTATAGGCAAACACTATTTTCCTACTCCTATTATTTCTTCTTTCAGATAAGCTAAAACCGATTCGCTTTAACGTAAAAGAAAAAGACTGTGTGTCGTACAGTCTTTCTTATACAAAGCAATGCTTATTGCTTTTTATACTTGAATATCGGCATGTATTCCCAATGCGTTTTTTTCTTTGGCTAGAATAGGGTCAATGAAGTCATGGAAATATTCTTCCGTTTGCTGTGGCGCACGGCCAACAAAATTTTGTGGATCCATGATGGCTTCTAGCTGTTCCATATGCATAGGGAACATTTCATCCTCGGCAATACGTGCAAGCAAATCGTTTTCCTTTCCTTCTTCTTTCACCGCTTTTCCAGCCTCCATAGAATGAATACGAATGCGTTCATGCAGTTCCTGACGATCTCCGCCGGCTTTTACCGCATCCATCAATATAGTTTCGGTAGCCATGAAAGGGAGTTCTTTCATCAAATGTGCATGAATGACTTTTGGATATACAACTAAGCCATCCGTAATATTCAAATAAAGATCAAGAATACCATCTACAGCTAGAAAGCCTTCCGGTATACTGATGCGTTTATTAGCTGAATCATCCAAGGTTCTTTCAAACCATTGCGTTGCAGCAGTTAATGCCGGATTTAATGCATCCGAGATGACATAATTAGCTAAAGAAGCCATTCGTTCACTGCGCATAGGATTGCGCTTATAAGCCATAGCACTGGAACCGATCTGTCCCTTTTCAAATGGTTCTTCCACCTCTTTTAAATGCTGTAAAAGGCGAATATCATTTGAAAACTTATGTGCACTTTGGGCAATATTGCTTAATGCCTGAAGTATACGAGAATCAATTTTACGTGAATAGGTCTGGGTAGATACTGGATAGCAATCTGTATAACCCATTTTTTTTGCGATACGTTTGTCCAGTTCCTTAACCTTTTCATTGTCATTGTCAAACAATTCCATAAAGCTTGCTTGTGTACCGGTCGTACCTTTACAGCCTAAAAGTTTTTTATGCTCTAGTAAATAGCAAATTTCTTCATAATCCAACTGTAGATCCTGTGCCCAAATGGCAGCACGTTTACCAAGTGTGGTTGGTTGGGCTGGCTGAAAGTGGGTGAATGCTAAGACCGGAAGATCTTTGTAGGTCAATGCAAATTTTTTCAATTCCGCCAAGACGTTCACGATTTTGTTTTTTACCAGTTCTAATGCTTCATACATGAGGATGAGATCTGTATTGTCACCAACATAGCAGCTAGTCGCACCTAAATGGATGATACCTTTGGCTTTTGGACATTGCACACCATATGCATACACATGGCTCATCACATCATGGCGCACGATTCTTTCACGTTCTTTCGCCACTTCATAGTTGATAGTATCTTTATTCTCAATCAATTCATCCAATTGTTCCTGAGTGATATCCAATCCTAATTCTTTTTCGCTTTCCGCTAAAGCAATCCATAGCTTACGCCATGTTTTAAATTTCTTATCCTGTGAGAATATTTGCTGCATCTCTTTGCTGGCGTAACGCTGTCCCAGCGGGCTTTCATATCGATCGTACATATAAGCTCCTTTCCATTTATCTATTTAAGTAATTTTTTAAGCGATATACAGACGTTTACATACTTCCTGATAGGCATCTTCCACATTTCCTAAATCACGGCGGAAACGGTCCTTATCTAAATGTTCATGGCTATCCATATCCCATAATCTGCATGTATCTGGGGAAATTTCATCCGCTAACACAATAGTATCATGAAATTTACCAAATTCTATTTTAAAATCAATCAATTCGATATCGGCTTTCGCAAAGATATCCTTTAATGTGTTGTTGATTTTAAATGCCATATCGGTAATGGTATCGATTTCTTCACGTGTTGCAATACCAATAGCAATCGCCATATAGCTGTTGATCATGGGATCACCAAGTTCATCATTTTTATAACTGAATTCTAAGATCGGGCTCTTGATTTTTGTGCCTTCTTCCAAGCCTAAACGCTTCGCAAAACTACCAGCCACCTTATTGCGCACGATAACTTCCAAAGGGATGATATCCACTTTTTTCACCAAAGTCTTGCGATCATCTAATTCCTTGATCAGATGGGTTGGAATTCCTTGCTGTTCCAACTTCTGAAACAAAAAATTTGATATGCGATTATTCATGCTGCCTTTTCCTTGAATCGTACCTTTTTTTAAACCATTAAATGCTGTTGCATCATCTTTGTAATCCACGATAACAGCATCAGCATCTTCTGTGGTAAAAACTTTCTTTGCTTTTCCTTCGTAAAGTAATGTGCACTCTTTCATTGTTGTTCATTTCCTTTCCATATACAGATATCTCATAAATAAATATCTTTTCTATAGCATATATCGAACATGAATACCTATGTAAACCAAGCAAAAAAATGTATTGCTTTTTTTACCTTACAATTATAGGGCAGGGGATTTTTCATGTCAATCTTTCTTGTGCTGATATTGTAATGTAACCGTTTAAAAAAGCATTCTCACACTTATTACATGAGAATGCTTCATTGCATTATTTACCTAAAATAATTGATGTCAGATCAACTGGATCAACGATTTTACCATCTTTGTAAACACGCATGTTTCCGGATGCAATTTCATCAATCAGAATCACTTCATCATTGTTGTAGCCAAATTCAAACTTGATATCATACAGATCAAGACCTTTTTTCTTCAAGTCTGCAGCTACAATTTCCGTAATTTTTAAAGTCTGTTCTTTCATGCTTGCGAACATTTCTTCGCTCATGATTCCTAAAGCAGCCAGACCTTCACTGGTAATCAGCGGATCACCTTTGGCATCATCTTTCAATGTTGTTTCTACATATCCGCCAGGAAGAGGTGTTCCATCTTCAATATAATCACCATAACGGCGAATGAAACTACCGGTTGCTACCAGACGGCAGATAACTTCCAAGCCTTTACCAAATACGGTAGCAGGCAGAACTTCCATCGTTGCATCTTCTACATTAGCACTTACGTAATGTGTTTTGATGCCAGCATCTTTTAAGATTTCAAAGAAGTGGATTGAAGTTTCCAGATTTGCTTTACCAATACCTTCGATTGTTAAGCCAACTGCATTTTCGCCTGGATCAAAAACGCCATCTTTTCCAGTACAGTCATCTTTAAACTTCAACAATACGTTACCGTTGTCTAATTTGTAAACATCTTTTGTTTTACCTACGTAGATTTTTTCCATAGTGTCCTCCATATTCCTTAATGACGAAATTATTATAGCATTTCTCAGCATAATTACCACTTAAATTTTACAATTTCTTCAATTTTTTAATTTTTTTTTGCTCTTTTATCGAAAATATTCTTATTTTTAAAAGGCTTTCACATAATTTCTAAGGGCAGTTATATAATAAAAGAAGAAATCCCATAAATTCTATGAAGAACGTAGCGTTTTTAAGCATTTCAAGGTATAATAAGGAAGTGAATTTTACAATACACTTCTAGCAATCAAGGAGGAATTATATGAAGTATCTCGCAATACTGCTGAATAAGCTTGCATCCTTTCTGCTAAGTTTGGTTCATCGCGGAGGTTCTCTGCCAGGACAATTGGCATTGAAGGTTGATGCTAACATCTTAAAAGAGCTGAAAATCTCATGTCCCATCATTTTAGTAACAGGAACCAATGGTAAGACATCTACAAGCAATCTAATCGCTTCCATGTTTGAAACGGCTCATAAACAAGTGGTTACCAATCGTAAAGGTGATAATATGCGTGCCGGTATTACGACTTGTTTATTGAAAGCGGCAAGTCTAACTGGTGTAGTACCTGCCGATTATATCGTATTAGAGGTTGACGAATTAAATATCCCTTATATTATTAAAAGTCTGCCTGTCACCGCATTAGTGGTAACTAATTTCTTCCGTGATCAATTGGATAGGGCAAGGGAGATGGAGCAATTAATCCAAAAGGTAGAAGAAGCGATCCATGATTTTGATGGTACCTTGATCTTGAATGCCAATGATCCCAATGTTGTTCGTTTAAAAGATGCTGCTGTGCAAGCAGATGCACGATACTTTGCCATGGAGCGATGTGAGGAAAGCAAAGCCGTTAACAAAGAAGCAAGTGAAGGTAAATTCTGTCCACGTTGCGGTGGTAAGCTGATTTATGACTTTTACCAGTATTCTCATATCGGTGAATACCATTGTGAGAATAAGGACTACGAAACACCTGCTACAGATGTCAAAGGTAGCGTGAAAAGCATTCGTGATCGCCAATTCATCTGGAAAGATATGGAATTTCATGCACCACAAGGTGGTTTATATACTATGTACAATTGTATGGCTGTTTTATGCGTGGCAGATTTCTTCCACATTGATATGCAGTATGCAGCTAAAACGTTTGAAACCATGGATGTTCCTGATGGCCGTAATGAAGAATTTAACTTTAATGGTCAAAAATGTGTATTGAATCTTGTGAAAAATCCTACAGGTGCCAATGAAGTCATGAAAGTCATAGAAGAAGATCAGGATGATAAAACAGTTTTACTGGTATTAAATGATCATGCGCAGGATGGCACTGATGTATCCTGGATTTATGATACATTCTTTGAAAAATTAGTAAACGAAAAAACCGTTCATATCATCTGCAGCGGTACACGTTGTTACGATATGGCATTAAGATTAAAATATGCAGGTTATAAAGAACGCATTGAAGTGGAAGAAAACCTGGAAAAGGCAGTCGCAAGTCTAAAGAATGCAGATACCACTATGTATGCCATTGCTACGTATACGGCCTTGCAGCCGGTTCGCAAGCTGCTAAGGAGGAATGAAAAATGAAATTAAAGGTATGCTGGATGTATCACGATATCATGGATCTTTATGGAGATAAAGGTAATATGATGGTACTTACGAAACGTTGTAAAGATCGCGGTATCGATATTGAGATTGACACCTGTGCCATTGGTGAAAAGAAAGATTTAAGCAAATTTCATCTGATGTTTCTAGGTGGGGGAGCAGATAAAGAACAGCATATGCTGATTGATGATTTACTTGCCCGTAAAAGTAACATTCAAAAAGCTATGGATAACAATACTTTCATTTTCCTTGTATGTGGTGGATATCAGTTATTTGGTCAGTATTATATCGATGCCAATAATGAAAAAATTGAAGGTTTGAAATTCTTCGATTATTATACCGAAAGTGGCGATAATGGAAAACGTTGTATTGGCAATATAGCTATTCAGTGTAATTTAGATGGTGAAGAATTCATGGCAGTCGGCTTTGAAAACCATGGTGGGCAAACGAGAAATGTAGCAAGCCCATTTGGCAAAGTCATAGCTGGCTATGGAAACAATTTTGAAGATAAAATAGAAGGTTTCTATAATGGAAAGGTGCTCGGTACATATATGCATGGCCCTTTATTTCCTAAAAACCCAAAAATTGCTGATTTTGTGATTTATAAAAGCTTAACAAAAGAATATCCGGATTTGAAGTTTTCAGACCTATTGCCATTGGATGATTCTTTAGAAAATAAAGCGAAAAACCAAATGCTAAAGCGACTACACGCTATTTAAGAGCATTTGATCAGGGTGATGAATATCATCCTTTTTTTATTACAATATTTATTTGTTAAATATTTCACATATTATACAGGGTACAAGAGGTGAGAATGATAATAAGATAAATTATATGTATTATAAAATGGACTATTGAAATATGATGTGTTCTTTGAAAGAATTATAGCGGGATGCAATAAATAAATTATAAACTTGGCATTGAATTTATGTATTAATATATTGTTTGACAAATAAATTGCAGATAATGAATTTATCATGTATATACTATGATGTAGTTTAAAACACCTAGTCACATGTAGGAATAATGCTATGAATCGTCTTAATAAACACACATAAAGCACACATAGCAATCAGAGGTAGTATACTATCCGATTATATGCATCAAGCAAAGCATAGATACGTTTAGCATGCTTTCGTAGCAAATTAGAGCGTGCTTAAAATAAAGAATATAAGAAGAAAGTCATTTGAAGCAAGATACATGAAATAGATAATGTAATATATAATAAGAAATGCTACTTATTACTATCGTAGTTAATAGCTATTTACTTAGTAAAAATATAATATAAGAAAGTAATGTGTAAAGAATCAACAAACGAAATGTTGGAAGAAATAATATCATATGAAGTGTGTATATAGTAATAATTAAGAGCTAAGTATTACCATTTACTTTATAAACCTTATATTTTTATATTATTTAACAACATAATACACATTATGCGAAGTAATATGTATAGCTCAAGATACCTGCATTCTTTTTAATTACTACTACACATCTCTATTAGGATAAGTATAATTAGAATAATATTCAAGGAATAAACAAAAAACGAATTCGTAATACTTATAATCGCTTATGCTTATTATAAGAGCACAGGTAGTACACAAAACAATTTTATAAGTTAAAAGTAATATAAGTAACTATAACATGAATCAACTAACCTACTCTATTGTGAAATAAAAAGGGGTATTCTATTGATAAAGAACATCCCTTTTATTAAACATTGTTATTTTACAGCATCCTTCAGAGCTTTAGCAGCTTTAAATTTAGGAGCTTTTGATGCAGCGATTGGTAATGGTTCTTTTGTAGCAGGATTGATACCCATACGAGCTGGACGCTCAGCTACTTCGAATTTACCGAATCCAGATAAATCAACTTTTCCGCCGTCTGCCAGTGTTTTTGTAATTTCTTCAAATACTGTATCAACAGCAACTGTTGCATCTTTTTTTGTCATTTCCAGCTTTTCAGCTACGACTTCAACCAATGCTTTTTTATTTAAGATTTCACTCATGTCTAATTACCTCCAACATAGATATATGATACCATTTGAAGGCTTTTTTTTCAATATATTTCGTTAATTATTCAAATAAAGTTATGACTAATTATATCGTTATAACACGATAGCAATCACATTTCCTTTTCCTTTATTAACGAGTTTTGTCAAGATATCTTGAAGTCTAGCTCTTGCTGCTTCCGGTATCATTGAAAGTTTTGCATTCAATCCATCGCGAATTAGATCGGAAAGCTTTCTACCAAAAATATCACTATCCCAGATAGTTTCATCATTCTTACCTTCATCACGAAGTAAATAGCGAATTAGCTCCTCACTTTGTTCCTTTGAACCAATGATTGGCTCAAAAGTGCTTTCAACATCCACTTTGATCATATGGATGCTTGGAGCGACAGCTTTTAGCTTCACACCATAGCGGCTCCCCTGCTTAACAATTTCTGGTTTACTTAAAGCGATATCCTGTAAGGATGCACTAGCAAAACCATATCCTGTTTGTTTAACCATTTTCAGGGCACTGCTTACAGCATCATATTCCCTTTTTGCTTTACTATAGTCTTGCATTAGGGATATAAGCTCCGCTTTATCTTTAATATCCTTACCAATAATCTCTTTTAGTATTTCATTGTACAAACCAGATTTTATAGTGATATCAACATTCACTATTCCCTGCCCAGTATCAATGGTCGCAATATTGCTTGATTCAATATTATCATTCGTATCTAATATGTCCGTGATACTCTCTACTTCACGTAGCTTTTCGACACTGGACATGCTTTCTTCTATGGTATCCTGAAAACTTTTTTTCAACCAATGTTCATCATTCAATACAGCAATCCATTGCGGCATATTTATATTAATTTCCGATACAGGAAATTCATAAAGAGCTTCTCTTAAAATATACTGAATGTCCGCTTCACTCATATGATTCACAGCAACGGCTAATACTGGAACTTGATATTTCTCTTGTAGTTTTTCAACAACAGCTTTACATGTTGGAGAAGCTGTGTCTACACTATTTACAATAACAATAAATGGCTTTCCAATAGCTTGCAGTTCCTCAATGACTTCAGCCTCTGCTTCTATATAAGCCTCTCTGGATAAATCGGATATCGTTCCATCTGTTGTAATTACAATGCCAATGGTAGAATGATCTTGAATTACTTTTTGCGTTCCTGTCTTAGCAGCTTCGTTAAACGGTACTGGTTCATCATTCCATGGTGTTCTTACCATACGAATGCCATCTTCATCCTTATATCCTTTTGCTTCTGGTATAACATAGCCAACACAGTCGACAAGACGTACATTAACCGTAAAACCATCATCAAATTCAATTGTAGCGGCATTGTTTGGAACGAATTTTGGCTCTGTGGTCATGATCGTCTTTCCAACACCAGCTTGTGGCAGTTCATCGATCATTCGGGCTTTTTCATATTCATCATGTACGTATGGAATGACGGCTTTTTCCATAAATTCTTTGATAAACGTTGATTTACCAACGCGTACAGGACCGACGATTCCTAAGTATATATCACCACCGCATCGCTGAGCTATATTTTTTAAAATCTCTGTGGTATCCATAGTTTGTCCTCCCTTAGTCATTCTAAACTTATGATAAAGACACTGGGTTTATGCCTAATCAAAGAAAGAACATTGAAAAAGAACCTATTGAAAGGTTCTTAATGTAGTTGAGCCAATAACTCCATAACACATTGTTCTAAATCTTCATTACATACACCGCAAACGGTTCCTGCACCCGTCTTATCTTGTACTTCTTGAACTGTTCTAGCACCTTCATCAATGGCCTGGCGTATATCTTTTACAGATACGCTCATACAGGTACAAATAATATCTTCATCCTTCATGATAATTACCTCCTGTAGTTATTATTGTGCGAACAATAGAAAAAATACCTTTTCAGGTATTTTTATTCCATATTGCCAAATTCACTTAGCGATAGCGATTTATTTTGTTCCGTTGCCCATTTTATTCCCCAATTATTCATGAATAGTAAAAGATTTTTACCTTTCAGATCTTTTAGTCGTTTTGTATCACTCGTAAGATTTAACGTATGTGGATCTAATGTTTGATCATCAATCCAGCGAACACACTGATAAGGAAGAATCTCTAATTTAATCTCAACATTATATTCACTTTGTAAACGTTGTTCTAATACATCAAATTGTAGAACACCAACACCGCCTACGATGATTTCTTCCATCCCGGTATCGATTTGTTGGAACACTTGAATTGCGCCTTCTTGTGCAATTTGCGTAATGCCTTTTGTGAATTGCTTACGTTTCATTGTATCTTTTTGCGTAACACGAGCAAAGTGTTCTGGAGCGAAAGTTGGGATTTTTTTAAACTCAAATTTATAAGATGCATCACAAAGAGTATCACCGATAGCGAAGATACCTGGATCAAAGACACCAATCACATCACCAGCATATGCCTCTTCTACAATTTCGCGGTCTTGTGCCATGAATTGCTGTGGTTGTGCAAGACGGATTTTTTTACCTTGTTGGACATGCAAGACTTCCATTCCCTTTTCAAATTTACCACTACAAATACGCATAAATGCAATACGATCACGATGTGCTTTATTCATATTTGCTTGGATCTTAAATACAAATGCTGAAAAATGTTCATCAAAAGGATCAATTTCGCCTACACTGGCTTCTCTTGGTAAAGGACTGGTGGTCATATTTAAAAAGTGTGATAAGAAAGGTTCAACACCAAAGTTAGTCAAGGCGCTTCCAAAAAATACGGGAGTCAATTCACCTTTTGCAATCGCTGCTTCATCAAATTCAGTACTGGCGATATCTAGCAATTCACTATCTTCACGTAACTGTTCAAAAAAATGATCACCAAGAATGCTGCGGAAGGTATCATCTTCAAGAGACCCTTCTGTTACTTCAGCAGCTTTCATTCCATGATCGCCGCCATGAAACGCGATAATTCTTTTATGATCACGTTCATATACACCTTTGAATTCTTTGCCAGAACCAATTGGCCAATTCATTGCATAAGTAGAAATGCCTAATTCGGCTTCGATATGCTCTAATAGCTTAAATGGATCCATTGCCGCCCTATCCATCTTGTTAATAAAGGTAAAAATAGGGATTTTACGTAACAAGCAAACCTTGAATAATTTTTTTGTCTGTGCCTCAACACCTTTTGAAGCATCAATAACCATAACAGCAGAATCAGCTGCCATTAAGGTACGATATGTATCTTCAGAGAAATCCTGATGGCCTGGCGTATCTAGAATATTAATACAGAAATCATTATATTCAAACTGTAAAACAGAACTTGTTACAGAAATACCTCTTTGTTTTTCTATTTCCATCCAGTCAGAGACTGCATGTTTATTTGCTTTTTTTCCTTTTACACTTCCGGCTTGTAAGATAGCACCACCATATAATAATAATTTTTCAGTCAGTGTGGTCTTACCAGCATCCGGATGAGAAATGATTGCGAAGGTTCTTCGCCGCTTTATTTCATTGACATAATCTGCCATATTATTTCCTCCTGACTACAATGCGTTACTTATTATAGCATGATTTTGAAAAGAAAATCCACAGATGATGAAAAAAAAGGCAGTTTTCATAAACCACCTTTACATTTCCTCTTTTAAATCACGTAGCATAAGCTCTTGTGCGCTATCTTTCGGTTTTTTACCTTCATATAGCACCTTATATATCTCATTAATAATCGGCATCTCAATGCCGCGTTTCTGGGCTACTTCATGAACAACTTTTGCAGTACGCACACCTTCTACTGTCTTTTTATTGTTTTTCCAAAAATAATCAGCTGAATTATGGATACCTATTTCATAACCGGCTTGAAAGTTACGAGAGTGTTTACTTGTACAAGTAACTATTAAATCTCCTATTCCCGTAAGTCCCATGAAAGTTTCTTGTTTACCGCCCATGGCCACACCATAGCGGATCATCTCTGTCAGTCCTCTGGTAATCAAAGCGGCTTTTGTATTATCGCCATAACCGACACCACTTAACACACCACTTGCTACTGCGATGGCGTTCTTTAAAGCAACGCCAATTTCACTGCCGATTTCATCGTGGCCACGGTAAACACGCAAATAGTCATTTGAAAATAGTTTTTGGATGCAAATAGCATCTTCTTTATTTTGTGATACTGCACAAATAGTTGTCAACATTCGCAAGACAACTTCTTCGGCATGACTAGGCCCAATTAAGGATACAACGCTTGATAAATGTGTCATAGCATGACGAATCACCTCTGACATACGCTCATTTGTTTCTGGATGAAATCCTTTTGCTGTATTTACGATGATAACAGATTTCTCTAATAAAGTATCAATCTTACGACACATTTCCTCAACCGCAATCGTAGGTACACTGAGAACGATTACATCTGCGTCCTTAACAATCGTCAAATCCGTTGTTGCATGCAAATTGGGATGCAAAACGACACCAGGAAAAAAACGACTGTTTTGATGATGCAGTTCAACATCCTCCACTTCATTTTTATTTTTGCCCCATAAAGTCACATGAACTTTATTATCACATAATACTTGTGCTAATGCAGTTCCCCAGCTACCGCTGCCGATAACTACACACTTCATATGATCACCTGTTTCTTTCTCTTGCTAAGATACGTAATGTTGTTCCTTGAAAGCCAAAGGCTTCACGTAAGCTATTTTCTAGGAAACGTTTATAGCTAAAATGCAGTAATTCTGGATCATTTACGAATAAAACAATCGTTGGCGGTGCTACAGCCACCTGCGACGCATAATAAATTTTCAAGCGTTTCCCTTTATGGGTCGGTGGTGGAGTCATTAATTGTGCATCCATTAAAACTTCATTTAACACATTTGTTTGTATGCGTAAAACGGAAGCATCATGTACATCGTCAATCATCGGCAGAATTGTCTGGATGCGTTGTTTTTTTAATGCAGAGACAAACAGAATTGGTGCATAGGATAAGTATTGAAACTGTGTCCGTATTTCTTTCTCAATACGATTCATCGTTTTTTCATCTTTTTCTACAGCATCCCATTTATTATATACGATGATAACCCCTTTTCCCGCTTCATGTGCAAAGCCAGCAACATGTTTGTCTTGATCACGAATTCCACTTTCTCCATCAATGACAACTAACACCACATCGCTTCGTTCTATAGCGCTCATGGCACGCAATACGGAATATTTTTCAATATTCTCATACACCTTGCCGCGTTTACGAATACCTGCAGTATCGATTACTACATATTCCTTACCTTCACGTTTAAAAGGTGTATCGATTGCATCTCTTGTTGTCCCTTCAATATTGGATACGATAACACGTTCTTGATTTAAAAGAGCATTTACCAACGAACTCTTTCCAACATTTGGTCGTCCAATGACGCAGAAACGCGTCATTCCATCATAATCCTTCTGTATCTTATCTGGGAAGCTGTTTACAATTGCATCTAAGATATCACCAATTCCAATGCCATGTGCACCAGAAACTGCGATTGGATCACTGAGCCCTAAATTGTAAAACTCATAGATGCTGTCACTTTGGGCAAAATCATCTACTTTATTTACTGCAAGGATAACTTTTTTTTGTGAACGCTGTAATAGACGTGCAATATATTCATCATCGTTGGTAATACCTTCTTTTCCATTGACAACAAATAAAATCGTATCTGCTTCATCTATGGCAATTTCTACTTGCATATTAATCTCTTCACGAAACGGTTGATCGGCTAGTTGTATACCGCCAGTATCAATTACCCGAAATTCTTTTGTCAACCATTCTGCTTTACCATATATTCTATCACGTGTAACACCTGGTGTGTCCTCTACTATACTTTTTCTTTCACCAATTATTCGATTAAAAATCGTGGATTTTCCGACGTTCGGTCGTCCCACGATCGCTACGATACCACTAATCATATGCATGTTTGACCATCACAGTCAAACGCCACCTCCATTCACAGTTTTTCTTTCATCAGCTTATGTATTGCTGAAACAACTTCTTCAATCGTCATATCGGAAGTATCAAGTTCAATAGCATCTTTCGCTTTGCAAAGCGGTGATGTTTTGCGATTCATATCTTGATAATCACGTTGTTCAATATCTTTGAATATCACATCGTAATCTGCCTCAATATGCTTTTCTAAATATTCTTTGTAACGACGTTTTGCGCGTGCATTCACACTTGCTACCATATAGATTTTTAATTCGGCATCCGGCAATACGATGGTTCCTATATCACGCCCATCCATGATATATCCCTTATCCTTTGCCATTTCCTGTTGCAATCTTACAAGGTGTTTTCGTACTTTAGGAAATGCTGAAACTTTACTTGCTACCATTGAAATTTCATTTTGACGTATTTCTTTAGATACATCTTGATCATTGATATAAACATTGCCATCCGCATCAAAACTAATCTGCATATATTCCATCATATGCACTAACGCTTCTTCATCATCGATATTAATTTTTTGCTGTAATGCATAATAGCCGACACAGCGATACATCGCTCCTGTATCTAGATGAGCATAGCCTAATTCTTTGGCTAGGATTTTCGCAATTGTACTTTTGCCGGCAGCACTAGGTCCATCAATTGCAATATTTATTTTCATAAATTAAAACCTCCAGCTTTCCAAATGGAATATCCAATAAATCCTATAACAACTAATAAAACAAGAATAAGAAAACATAAAACAAAGTTTAATAACTTATTCGTTTTCTCGACTCCATCACTTAAATCTGTTAATTCTTCTTCATATTCATCCATCTGAACACGTAACTGCTGTGTTTCTTCGATGAGTTTCTTATGATAGGTGTTATCTGGCTGTACATCGTCAATCTCCTGTACATCCTCTTCTTCAACATCTTCATAAACAGGAGTTATAATTTTTTTAACTGGTTCTGTAATTATCTGCTGCGTTTGCGAAACATCAGGTATTGCTTCATCATTCGTTTCCTCAATTTCAAGGGCTTCTTCCTCCTGAATATCAGAGATTAGTGTTTCCATCGTCTCCGTAGTTTCAGGCGGAGCAACTGTTTCTTGCACATCTTCTGCTATTGAATCTTCGCGTAATAAATTTTTCACTTCTTGTGCAATTTCTTCTTTGCTTAATACAGTTTTCGGACTTTCCTGGACCATTTCTGGCACTTCATCTTTTATTTCTTGTATGTAGCGTGTACGTTTGGCCCGATTGGCGGCATTTAATTGATATAAAATATCAACTTCGGTATCTTCACTTTCACGATTGCCTTTGCGAATATTATAATCACGAACCTCTTTGATGAAATCATCAAGATACTCATTAGTAAAAGTATCATTCAGATTTTCCTTGTTTGTTTCTGCCTGATCGTCAAATGCTTTTGCTCGTTTCGGCGTTTCCTCTTCTTCTTTGATCTCCACTTTTTTGAAAACAGAGGAATCAAAAGACTTCAATAAGTTTTCAGAAGCTGCAAGTGATTCATCCTGAACGGTAGCATCTATATTATTATCCATTTCGATAGATTTTCTTAGATCTTCATATTTTTTGACCCGTGATAATTTTTCCATACGAGTTACCTCCCAATCTAACTTTTATTATATCAAAAATATAGGGTCTTGAATACTTTTATTGGGAAGTTTTTGTGAAGATTCACAAAAAGAAAAGCCGCATCACGCAGCTTTTTCCTTATTTTGCACGTCCTGAGTATTTACCGTCTGCTGTTGAAACAAGGATCATTTCATCTTGTGAAATGAATAATGGAACTTTAATTTCCAATCCTGATTCCAATACGGCATTTTTGCTTGCCGATGTAGCAGTATCACCTTTTACTGCTGGTTCACATTCAACAACCTGCAGAGCTACTTTATCTGGTAAAATAACACCGAGAATTTCTCCTTCAAACATAGAAATATTCACGTTATCATTTGGTTTCATAAAATTTAATTCCCATTTCAAATGTTCCTTAGGAATCTCAATTTGTTCATAAGTTTCATTGTCCATGAAAACCAAAGCATCCTCTGCATCATACAAATACTGCATTTCTTTCTTTTCGATGTGTGCAGGCGTAATCTTATCTCCTCCACCCCAAGACAATTCAACATTTGCACCTGTTCTCAGGTTTCTTACTTTCGCTTTTACAACCATAGCACTACGTGCAGTTTTATTCTGACTCTGTTCCAGCACAACAAAAATTTCACCGTCCTGCTGTATTGTCATACCAGGTTTTAAATCATTAGAACTGATCATAATCTTTTCACCTTTCCTTACTTATCCTATTCTATTTTAATGTATTTATCGTATTTGTCAATTTTTTTTATACAAAAACACCGATTACATAAGACTTTTAAAGCGAATATCATCAATATAGACAAGTAAGGATATGAAGCTCATCAGATATAGATAAGCATACGTGTGCAAACTCATCGAGATATTAAGAAAACTTAGAAGAGCAGCCGAAACAATCGTAAAAAGCAAAGTGCATAAAAAATCCTTAGCTTCTAACGCTTTACAATTTGCTGTTTTGTAAACACCTTTTAAAAGAAAGAGGTAAATAAGAAACCAAGGAAGTAAAACAAAAAACCGTGTATTGATAAACATTAAAACATCACCTAATAACAGAAATAAAACAAAACAAATCATACTACATAGCACATTCATCATTATCACCTAGCATCAGTTTACCCTTTTCTAGGTTTCATATGCAAAAGATACAATGCTATGACATTGTTCATCTAAATAAATGTGCATAGTTTCATTGAGACAATCTCCATTTACATATACATCTGTATCTTCCCAACGAAATTGTAATGTACAATTTGCATATGTTTTGTAAAAATAGTAAGGCTTGTTTTCCACTTCCTTATCGTCTTCCTTTGTCGAATGCGATGTATCCTGTTTCTCTTCCTTCCTTTCTATCACCTCCTTATCATGTTCATTATTGACATACTCATTCTTTAACTGTTTTTGTACGGTATGTAGAATAAACACATCCATAAGATCTTCTGATTTTCGAAGTTGGGTATACGTAACCAAACGCATCGTAAATAAAGAAATACACAATAAGATGGAAGAAAGCACCCATAAGCCATATAAACTGGCAAATCCATGATCATTTGCAGCCAAGTATGACATCTTTTTCATAATGGCCTCGTTTTAAGAGCAGATGCAGACAGCTATTATCTTCATAGAAAACAGCATTGTCAACATGTTCTAAATATATTTCGTAACCGGGTGTCTTCACAATTCGCATACGATCATAAAACAACTGAATTTCCTCATCCCCTCGTTGCAAAATCACTTTTTGATTTTGCATAAGATACTCACTAGACATAGCAGTGATTTGACGCAATTGATGGATTGCTATACAATCATCAGTGAAGCGCTCATCTCTTAACAATTGTTTAACGATTGATAGACAAGGTGGTAACAATGCAATAGCAAAGGAAATGATCAAAAGGGCTAAGAGCATTTCAATTAAAGTAAAACCATGATTATTTTGCATAGATTTCCCTTACCTTTTCATTATTTAGCTCTTGATCACTGGCATACCAAGAAGTAACCGTCATACAGCAATTGATCAATAGCAAACAACAAAGCGAGCAAAGCAATAGTAAGATCAAGGCGTCCATCAACAAAAATCCTTTTTTATCGTACGTCAATAGCGCCGCTGCCGAGTTGCAACACGATGGTTTTTTTCTTATTTTGTAGCGAGCAAGTGATTGTTTGGGCTTGTGAAATGGTTCCTTGTTTAGTGTAATGAAACGCTTTTCCCTCACAGTACATATTGTCATATACAAAAAACTCCTCTCCCGCTTGTACACCATCTGTTTGAAATTGGATGTACATGCTTTTTTTAGTAAACATGGCCTTCATCTGTGCTTGTAATAAAAAGGAATGAAGCTTTTCCGTTTCACAAGTGAATACCAATTGCCGCGATGGCTTTAAAAATGGAAAAATAGCCATGATAAGCAGTAAAATACTTATTGTTACTAACATTTCTACTAAGGTAAAGCCTTTCTCATTTTGCATAAGCTTGTCCATTGGAAAGATAGATCGTATCTCCATTAGGGCAACGCTTTTGTGTGCTTTTTAAATATCCCTTTTGAATCAATGAATCCACACTTGTCGGCGTTGTCAAATTATCTACTTCGTACAATAAGATCTGTGCATTTACAACTTCTATTAAGGCTTCACATCCTTTTTTGCGAATGATTTTTTCCTTTTGTTGAATATTCGGCAATGTCAATAAAAAGACAAGAGCAATGATGGAAAGAACGATCATCATCTCTAAGATCGTAAAGCCTTTTTCGTTTTTCATAATGTAAATCCTCCTTATATCGTTTCCAGCATTTGCAAAGGCAACATTAAAATTTGAAAGACTAAGATGACAAGCACAGCGACAAATCCATAGGCAATTCCTTGTAAGAGATAACTACATTTCTTAAGCAAATGATTCCAATACTGTTCTTGTTGTATCAGATAAAGCTGCATAGGTTTATCACTTTCTTGTGTCAACATACGCATTTGTAAACAACGATATAGCTGTTTAGATAGTAACCTCTCTGTTTCCAAAACATGTAAGAATGCTTCTCCTTGTTCTAATCGTTTTTGCATACGTTTTGCCATTTCACACATCCATGAAATCGGAACTTCTTGCAAGAACTGAAGTGCATGCATCGTCGCGATTCCACATGTATCTAATTCCTTTATATATCCAGCAAATAGATAGGAACAGTAGCAACGGATCACTTCGCTTTTTTTTGCTGCAGTGTATAGAAATCGGCCACGAATCTTAGCATGTGAAGCTAAATATAAAAAAGCAAGCAAAGCCATGATTACACATATGAAAAAGCCCATACTGCATATTTGTAAAATATGTAACAGTATTTGCGTAAGGGAGAATGCTTCCTCCATCGCAAAGCTTTCTAACATTTGGGGTATGATGGCACTTGTGAAAAGTTGTAGCATTGCAAAAGAAAGAAAGAGGATAAGCATAGGATAGGCACTTTGTCGCAGGAATTTTTTCTTAAGCCCTTCCTCAAAGTCTGTCATACGTAAAGCCTCTTCCATAGCAACAGGAAGTGAACTCATACGATAAAAAAAAGTAAAATGACGAATCCAGGGGCGATTATCTTCTTGCAAAATTGTAGAGAATTCTTCCCCTGCTTGCAGTTTATCATTTAGCCATGTAACGTCCCCTGGTAAAAAAGCTATTGCATCCTGTAATGAACACCCACTTTTTAAAAGTTCCATTAACATAGTAAATGATTCTTTATCGAAAGAGAAAGTCTTCTTGCGCTTCTTCTTGAATCGTACCTGCCCGAATTGCGCTCGCAATTTGCATTTCCATATTTTCATGCGTTGAAGGCAGTTCACCTTGCTTGAAATAAGTGATAATTTCATTCTGATCCAATACTTCATAGATACAAACCCTTCCTTTCCCTTTTCGTCGATGAAACAAACGCTGCGATGTTATACCTGTCAATGTCTGCCGCAAATCTTCTTTGCTCAAACCAAATTCATGCAAGCGATAGATCACCTCCAGACAACTTTTTGCATGAACACTTGTAAAAATCAGATGACCGCTCAATGCGCTACGCATCAGCATCCGGGCGCTCATCGGATCTCGTATTTCGCCAATCATTATGACATCCGGATCATGTCTAAGCAGTTCCTTAATCCCTTCTTCATAAGAAAAATGATGTTGTTCATTAATTTGAAGTTGCAGATAAGAGTCATCGACAATTTCAATAGGATCTTCTAAAGAAACAACGCGTTGTTTTCCACCTTTTGCAATATATTGCATCATGGCATGCAGAGTTGTTGTCTTGCCGCTACCAGTTGGCCCACTTAATACGATCAAACCGTTTCTAGCCTGACACCATGAGTGAAAAATCTGTTGTTGTTTTTTATCATCACTCAAAGTTTCCAGACAAATGCCTGTATGATTATTCAATATGCGAAGCACAGCCGTCTGCTTTTGCAACGTGGATAACAATGCAAAGCGAAATTGCAGGCATTCCCCTTGAAATTCATACTGAAAATTTCCACTTTGCGCCGTCTGTCCTAACCCAAGATCTAAATGCGCTATATATTTCAAGTAGTTAAACAAGCTCTTATCAGCCGCAGCACTATATATTGGCAAGACACCATCTTCACAGCGCATAGTAACTGATAATCCTTGTGTTGTACTAACAAAATGAATGTCTGTCGCTTGTTTTTGCAGCGCTATATGCAATATAGCATCCAGTTTCTCTTTCAACCCTATCGCCTCCTCACCTTTATATACGTTTTAAAATTAGAAAAAACGTAATTTCCATGAATTTTCTTCTTTTTTTATTAACCAATTGATAAAATAAAAAAAACAGTCAAATTGACTGTTCACATAGCTTAGCAATACGATTGACATCTTTGAAAATATCATAAAAATACTTATCAAATAAAATCACATTTTACTAGCTACATAGCGTGCATCACTTGCATACATGATTGCTGTTTCCTTGGTAATCTTATCTTGCTTGTAAGCTTCAATAATAGCATCATCCATGGTAATCATACCACTGGCGCGATTTGCTGTTATCGTATTTTGCATCTGATGTGTCTTTCCTTCCCGAATCAGATTGCGAATGGCTTGATTGCATAGCATGATTTCAAACACTGGTAACATCTTACCATCTTTCCCTGGCAATAATTGCTGAGAAACCACACCATTCAACACCATGGATAGCTGCACGCGAATCTGCTGTTGTTGTGTTGCTGGAAAAACATCAATCATGCGATCAATTGTATTAGCAGCGCCAATCGTATGTAATGACGAAAACACCAAATGACCGGTTTCAGCTGCTGTTACAGATATTTCAATCGTTTCTAAATCCCGCATTTCTCCAACTAAGATGACTTCAGGTGCTTCTCTAAGAGCCGCTCTTAAAGCTGATACATAATCCTTGGTATCATGATAAACTTCTCTTTGTGAAACAATGCTTTGCTTGTGGGTATGCAAATATTCTATCGGATCTTCAATTGTTATGATATGAGAATTACGTGAATTATTAATTTGATCAATGATACAAGCCAGTGTCGTCGATTTTCCACTGCCCGCAGGTCCACTTACCAGTACCATCCCTTTCATTTGCTTTGCCAAGTCAATTACGATAGAAGGAATATGCATGATTTTAGGATCTGGTAATAAAAAACTAACGATACGTAAGACGGCTGCAAAGGAATTGCGTTGACGATAAGCATTGACACGAAAACGTCCAACTTGAGGTATGGAAAAAGAAAAGTCATCATCGCCATTATGTATAAAATCTTCAATATCATCCTTTTTGGCAATCGTATAAATATCACGAATCATTTGTTCGGTATCTTGAGGCATAAGCCTTTTATCATCATATGGCTCAATTTTGCCATCTATTTTAATAGCGCAAGGAGAACCAGCGACAATAAACACATCCGAAGCTTTGCGTTTAACTACATCTTCTAACAATGCTTTAATTTCCATTTTCATCACCCTTATCTATCATCTGGCAGGTTTGTATAACAATCTCATCATTTTGTTTATGAAAAAGCAACTGCAACGCTGTTCCATTATTCATATCTTCCTCTATTATATAGAGATTTTCCTTTTTTGTATAATCTATTTTCATCTTTTTTAACTGTTCATCCAAATGTTTAGGTTCTAGTAGTCTATAGATATCCATAAGATTAGCCTTTGTTTCATAGTAATCTGTTGTAAATTCCATCTGGCGAATGGTTGAAACATAATAACTATTTGCTCTCACATATGTTAAAATAGCCAACATCAGCATAACTAAAATAACAAATAAAGCAAATAATGTTGGTATACCTAGTCCAAGGGGCAGTATATGATTCTTATTCGTACGCATGATAAATTTCTCCTAAAACAAAAGGTATCTCACATAAGATGACATCTTCATGCCATAACTGTATCTTGCCAGATGATAAAGCTTTATCGTTAAATATGATTTTCATATTGCCTTTTTGATAGTTCAATTCATCTTTTTTAATACTATCAAATCGCTGTTCAAAAGGCACATCAGATGCTATTTGCAATTCTTCAATAATACTTTGTGCTTGTAATACATCATGTTGTAAGGTAATGGCCGTTGCTTCTTTTTCTTTTGCCTTTAGTAAGAAACCTGCACAGATAGTAGCTGCTAAAGCAAAGAAAAACAAAATGATGACAAATTCCATTAAAAAGGAAAAGGATCGTTGCGTGTGTTTCATTCTATCCCGCCTTTCCATACAGATATATACTTAACTGTTCTTTTTTACCATCTTTCTCAACTGTAAAAAGGAAACAATCTTGCTTCTCAATTATTGTAAAAGCATCTACTTGAAACAGCTTAGTTCCTTCTTCAAAGGTAGGTTGATAACTGGAAACAGCCGTAATTTCTTTGATATAGCCATCCTGATAATACAAATAGGTTACCGTCTCTTTTTCTTTAATCTGTAAACAGGTAATAGGTTTTGTCACATAAGCAATTTGTCCCCGTGCACTGGCATGTTTCAATTTTGTATGCACATAAGCAAGCGGAAGACTAACATCTTCTTGCGATTGGATTGTTTCATTCAGACGGCGATAAGCAAATATTTCCGTAGATAATAAAGAAAAGGAGCCTGCCGCAAATAGTAGCAGTAACAATAATGAAACTAACAAATACAGATTATGATGCGTTTTCATAAATTCGCCCCTTTTTATAAACATCGATATGCGGAGCAATATTTGCTCCTTCATAATGATAATTAACACGATATTCTTCTTCATCTATCAATAAACCATAATGTTCTTTTAAATAAGCAATTGATGTAGGATATCTTCCTTCTATGCTATAACATTTTAAAGTTAATTTCTGAATGGTTTCCGTAATTTGTTGTTGTTCATTTCTTTTGTTGAAAGAAGCAGCTGATTGAAAACCAAACACAAATAACAATAAGATACCAAGAAATAGCAGTCCATGTAGTGTTTTTTGCATGTTACACCTCTATAGTGAAGAGAGAATACTCACCAGTGGTAACATGATAGATAATAAGACAACACCTATGATTACGGCTAATAACAATACGATGATTGGTTCAATCACATTAAGATAATGTTCAGTTTTATGTGATACTTCCTGTTGATATTCATCACTTAGCTGTTGCATGACCGCTTCCCCTTTTCCACTGGTAAAACCTATTTCAATTAAATTCAACGCAAGACCTTCATATAACTGTTCTTTGCGAATCACATCGCAAAAAGATTCACCTTCATTCATACCTTGAACACAAGCCTGCAACTTATCAATGATTTCGCAATTGGGAAGTAAAGAACATGCATATTGCATTGCTTCACGCAGATCAATGCCACTGCGCAAAAGCATAGCAAGTGCATACGTCAATTGCGCTAAAAGAGAAATATGACGAAGTTTTTTGAAAAAGGGGTTATGGAATAGAAATAAGGTTGCAGCATCTTCTTTTTGGCGTTTTGCATACAATAAGAAAACAATAAGACCCGCTGTTAGCAACAACAAAAGCCCAAAGACAGCCATTGAAAAAATTCTTCCGAATTGCATAAACATAACTGCTTGTGTAGATAAATCACTTCCCAAAGAACGTAATACATCTTGAAATAGAGGTAATACTTTCCATGCAACCACACCTACTACACAAAGCATCATCAGCAGTAAGATCATAGGATAGCTCAAAGCCTGTCGCAATTGATTGCTCATTTCATCCATACGCTGATAATAATCAGCTAATGATAACATCACTTCATCTAAATTACCACTGATTTCCCCGATGGAAATCATATGGATCGTGAAATCATCAAATACCTCACAAGCAGCAAAAGCATCTGCCAGTGTTGGCTGCTTTTCTCTTTCTTCATTTAACCGGCATACCAGTGTTTTCAATTCCTGCTCATCTAGCTGTTCAGCAATCAGATGAAGTCCCTGCTCCAAACCATAGCCTGCTTGAAGTATCAAACCAAACTGAAGAAACAACATATGACGGCTTTGCATATTTATGTTCATATCCATAACACCTCCTACTCGATTTAATAATAATAAACCGCATCATAAGATCCATCGTATTGAAACTTTTGTGCTGCAAAAGTTGGATCAATTCTAGTCCAAGTTTCCTCATCTACATAAATATCCGGATTGACCCATCCTTGTCCTTCTACATAAACTTCCACCCAAGCATGATATTCGATATCCGTATTTCCGCAAATCAAGCGTGCTGGAATATGGTTGATTCTCAACATTGCTGTCATCAAAGCAGCATAATCAAAACAAATCCCCCGCTTACGCTTCAGCACGTCTTTCAGATTTGGAATCATATATTTATTAGAAGCCTGCTTTGCTTTTGCATCATCATAAGTTATCGTTTGTGCAACTTTGTTGTAAATATCATGAATCCGTTTTAAATCATTATCCGCATCTTTTACGGTATCTAAAGCAAAGGAAATGATGTCATCACCTTTTTCATACCATGCAATTTGATTTGGATAACGAAAAGGTGATGTAGTTTCTTTTATATCGGCATGAAATTCAATCACATCTACGATGGCATATTGGTTTTGTTCCATATGTTGCAACACCTTAACGAGATAATTACCACTTCCCATTTGTAAAGGTAATGCCGTTGCTTCATCTTTGTGCAAATCGTAATTATATTTGGTTTCACCTTTCGCAATTTGAATTTTCACTTTTTTGTTATCTTTAAATTGTGCGTGAACATAAATATATCCATCATTGCATTGGGTATAGTCAATGATAGCTATTTTTGTTTTTAAAACATCCTTGCCCAGCTCTTTAGGATATAGGATTTGGTTTTCTGTAACAGCTGGAGATTTGGGATAGGATTCCATTGCCTCTTTGACCTTATCCTGTTGATTGGAGGAACAGCTTGTACAGAGTAATAAAAAAGCAATCAGCAAACAAATTTTTTTGTGCATAGCATATCCTCCTCACTTGTTATTCATTATACACCAAATCAAACCTTTACAAAACTAAAAGAATTGAAAAAGCCTGCTAGCATGCTGTTCATTCTCAATGGTAAAATTGTGTTTTAAACTAAGGAAGAAAAAAAACAGCAATAGCTGTTTAAAATTGCAGATAAGGATTCCATTGAAATTCATCCTTTAATGTCGTCCTAGGTCCATGACCAGGATATACCTTCAAATCGGGGTCCATGGTTTTAATGTATTTTAAAGACTGCATCATTTTAGTATTTGAACTTGTGGCTAAATCAGTCCGCCCGATACTACCTTGAAACAACACATCTCCACAAAATAAATGATCATCCCATAATAGCATACTACAGCCTTCGCTATGACCTGGTGCATCAATGTATCGGAAAGTAAATTTACCAATCGTATGCTCACCAGGGGTTAGTACTTGTGCCTTTGTATGAACGATGATTGGATCTCCTATTGAAAAATTTAATTGTGGATCGGTAAGCAGCGGTATATCCAAATCATTCATATATAATGGACAATGATATTTATTCACCAGCGTATCAACACCAGCAATATGGTCAAAGTGGGCATGTGTCAAAACGATGCCATCCACAATACCGTTTCGTTTGTCGATTGCCTCTTGCAATCTTAATGATTTACTACCTGGATCGATTACCAAAACATGATCATCATTCCATAATAAATAGGTATTTACCTGAACCATACCTAATACAAATGTTTCAATTGATTTCATATGTCTTCACGAATAAAAAAGACCGTAGTCGGCCCTTCTTATTTTTTCTCCTTATGTAATGTTTTCTTGTTACAACGTGGGCAGAACTTCTGAATCTGCATACGTTCTGGATTTTTACGTTTATTACGTGTTCCAATGTAGTTTTCTTCGCCACATTCTGAACATTTGAAAGTGATTCTATCTCTCATGTTGTCCCTCCTCGTACTTTGCTTGAAAATTATATCATACAATATGCAAGAATGCTAATACTTTTTACGAAATTAGTCGTACTTTTTGAAATATTCTTTTAAAACCTTCGGTAAAATCTGTGTTGAACAGATACTTGCCTCCTGATTGCTAGAATCGGCAGCAGAGGTTGGTGCACTACACACAAAGGCAACTTCCGGATCATCATATGGAGCATAACCGATTTCACTTACATTTGTATAACGATATTCTTTATTGTTTTTATATTCTCTTACCTGTGCGGTACCTGTTTTAGCTGCTATACCTTTATCCATGGCATTTAACTCCACACCACAATGATTTCCAGTGATACAAGCGCGGAAACCTTGCTGTACGGTCTTTAGGTAATCCAAATTACCTGAAAGTTGCGAAAGTACCTTGGTTTTGTTTTCATAAATCGTATAATTGCTGTTAACCTCACTTGCCGTATTCACCAACTTCGGCTGCACCTTTTTACCACCATTGGCAATCGTAGATACAAATTGTCCCAACTGTATTGGTGAATAGGTATCATACTGTCCGATAGAATAGTCTAGTAAGTTACCAGCCGTCTGTGTATAGCCAATGATGCCTAACGCTTCATTAGGTACATCTAATCCTGTCTTTGTCCCTAAACCGAACATCGAATAATATTGACGCATCTTGGTTAATGTCTTGGCTGTTGCCTCATTGGAAATATTTAAGGGTTGCCCTGATACATAGGTGCCACCTGCTAACTTTATAATAGATTTCCACATATAGACATTACTTGAAACTTCCAATGCACGCACCGCATCTACAACACCCAAATTCATAAATGAACTTTTTTCTTCTCCGGCGATATTCATCGTCGTATCATATTCTGTACTAGTTACCGTTTGCACGCCTTCATTCAATATCATATATACCGTGGCACCTTTTGCGACAGAACCTACCTGATAGTTATTCAAATAGGTTCCACTGGCGAATTTCGTCATCGATCCATCTTTGTTTTTAACAGCTCCACTTAATGCATATATCTCTCCTGTATTTGGATTCATTAATAAAACAAAGGCCTGGTTAAATGCCTCACGGCCACTTGTACCAGCATATTGCTTAACAATACTGGTCATGATATCATCAACTTTTTTCTGTAATTCAATATCGACCGTCAAATGTAGATTATATCCTTTCTTTCCAGCACTAATCTCATTTAAAACCGCTGTACCATCCTTTTCAAAGGTTACTTCACTCACCTTAGGGGTACCACTCAATAACTGCTCATATTGCTTTTCTAAGCCACTGCTTCCTACACGATCCGTTAAAGAATAGCCTAATGCTTCATAATATTCACGCTCTTCACTTGGAACACCTTGTTTGGTGGTAGTGACACTACCTAAGACATCACGTAATGTATCTTTATAAGGATATTCGCGTTTCCAAGAACCAAAGTCCACATCAAAACCTCGATACTCATCCTTATGCTCCATCAAATAGGCAACATCTTCATTCGAAGCATCTTCAACAATGACCTTAATTGAATTACTAGGTGATTGATTCATTAACAGATATACACTAAATGCGTTTTTATCCTCTTCACTAGCTATTTCATCTACCATTTTTTCTGTAATGCGTGAACGCACAAGTTTATCCTTATCACTAGCTTTTGTCAATGTAGCTAATTCTTCATCACTTAATAGATGATTCCCTGTACGATCTGCATTACCGTTTTCATCACGATATAAGAATAAATAGAGATCTTGCATGTCGCTTTTTGTAAATGTTTCATGCTTAATATGAAATTGTTTGGCAAATTTCTGAGCCAGTTCCCATTTTTCATTACTAGTTACATCCTTTGGCGGAAAATATGTAATGTTATGTGCAGATGCCGTTTTTACGACCAATTTGCCATTGCGGTCATATATTTCACCACGAGGTGTCTGAAACCGCTGTTGTTGAGAAGAATAATTCACCAACTTTGTTGTATAATCTTCATGATCACGCACTTGTATAAAGACCAAACGTATCGTTATTGTTGAAAATAATAAAATCACAATCATTGAAAAAATTAAAATACGTCGGTTTACAATTTTATAATAATCGTTTTGCGTCTGCAGAACATCAGAACTACGGCGTAATTTCTTATGATCCAGATCGCGAAATGGATTACGTATCATGTATTCACCTCCTGTATACCGCTTATTATAATACAAATCTCATGGAAAATGCCACCATATTGTAAAAGAAATAAATTTTGTTATAATGGTACATGAAGGAGTTGATATTATATGCTTCGCACCGAAACAAGAAGTATTCGTGTTCGTGATCTTATGATAGGAGGTAACGAGCATGTTGTGATACAAAGTATGTGCAATACACGTACCAAGGATATTGAAAAAACGGTTGCGCAAATCTTACAATTAGAAGCTTGCGGCTGTGAATTGGTACGCATGGCTATCATTGATGAAGAGGATGCAAAAGCAATCAGAGAAATTCGTAACCGCACCCATATTCCTCTTGTCGCTGATATTCATTATGATTATCGCCTAGCGATAGCTGCAGTAGAAAATGGAATTGACAAAATTCGTTTAAACCCTGGAAACATTGGATCGAAAGAAAATGTACAAGCAGTGGTAAATGTTTGCAAGCAACATCATATTCCTATCCGAATTGGCATAAATAGTGGCTCTTTAGAAAAAGACATCCATGAAAAATATGGCAAACCGACAGCTGCAGGCATGATGGAAAGTGCTAAACGCCATGTAGCAATTTTAGAAGAGTTGGATTTTCATGATATTTGTCTTTCTTTTAAATCAAGTGATCCCTTATTATGTATTGAGGCATATCGCTTAGCAAGTAATACCTTCCCTTACCCATTACATTTAGGGGTTACAGAAGCTGGTACTTTTATTGGTAGTGCTATTAAAAGCAGTATGGCATTAGGTACTTTATTGAATGAAGGCATTGGTGATACGATTCGTATCAGTGTAAATGGTGATCCAGTAAATGAAATCACAATTGTAAAGCAATTATTAAAATGCTGCGGGTTATTAAAAAACACACCAAATTTAATTGCCTGTCCTACTTGCGGCCGTACAGCATGGGATATGCAACCTGTTGTCAATGAGATAGAATCCTTTTTAACAACGATAGATTGTGATATAAATGTCGCTATCATGGGTTGTGCTGTAAATGGTCCTGGAGAAGCTAAACATGCAGATATCGCGATTGCCGGTGGCAAACAAGAAGGATTGTTAATAAAAAAAGGCGTTGTCATTGAAAAACTTCCACAGGATGAAATAGTGGAACGCTTAAAGCAGGAAATCCGATCATTTGCTGCAGAACACAAAAAAGATAATTGATATTCAAAAAAGTAGGCATTCCATTAGGATTTACCTACTTTTTTCTTATCATTTTCAATAGTTGGAACTAAGATCTAACGTATGCTGAACTATTATCATTTTTTACTTAATAAACACATAGTCTTATCTAAAAATAGCAAATGCATTACACAACTTCATTTTTTAACTTGTCCAATAAATTCGCATCAAAAACACCTTGTTTTAACATTGCGATTTCATGCTTATATGGTGCATGTCCGTCCACATAAGGTGTTTCTAATATTTTAACGACATCTTGAATTCGCTTGTTATGTACGATTGCATGCAGCTTATCATAGCCAATTTCGCCAAAGCCAATATTCGCATGACGATCCTTACGAGCACCTTGAATATTTTTTGAATCATTAACATGTACACATGCTAAACGATCTATCCCAATGATCGCATCAAATTCATTCAAAAGAAGATCAAAATCACTTAAATCGAATCCTGCATCATGCAAATGACAAGTATCCATACAAACCTTGATATTTTCAGGATGTTTCACATGATCAATGATATAGCGAATATGCTGAAAATTATAGCCAAGTTCGCTACCTTTCCCTGCCATCGTCTCGATTGCTATCTGTACATCACCAATCTGTTTCATAGCTAGATCTAATCCATCTACGATCTTAGCA
The DNA here is from genome assembly GCF_020563125.1 of Longicatena sp. 210702-DFI.1.196. Lineage (NCBI taxonomy): Bacteria > Bacillati > Bacillota > Erysipelotrichia > Erysipelotrichales > Erysipelotrichaceae > Longicatena > Longicatena sp. 210702-DFI.1.196. The sequence goes on from NZ_JAJCPX010000014.1 coordinate 69,033, forward strand.
AGTCCAGCATCTTCGCCGGCTTTTACATGACTGCCAGGATGTAAGACCAAAATGCTTGCTTCTAATTGTTTGACACGTTCAATTTCCTTTGCCAAAAAATCAACACCGAGTTCAAATGTTTCTGCTTTCGCACAATTTGCTAAATTGATGATATATGGTGCATGTACGATCATGCTGCTTTTTTCTATACCATGTAACTTCATGATCTCATGTGCTTCTTTTATGCGCAGTTCTTCCATTGGCTTTCTGCGTGTATTTTGAGGTGCACCTGTATATAACATAAATGCATTTGCACCATATGAAATAGCTTCTTTTACGGCTCCTAATACATATTCAGGAGCAGACATAGATACATGACTACCTATTTTCATTCGCTATTCCTCTTCTCTAACATCTTTTGTTTAGCACGTTCTTTCTTTTGACGCTGAATATCTTCTTGAATCATAGCACGTTTGGCTTTCCGTTTTAATTTTTCTACTTCCTGCTGACGCTTTTTCTTATAACCTGGCTTTACTTTTTTCTTCTTACGAGAAACAATCTTTGCAATTTCTTTCTCTAATGGGTCATCTTTGCGTACTTTCTTCTTATGCAAAGGTTCTAAATCGCACCACTGACCATTTTTTATGGTTTTATGATCAAAATGAATGCCTCGAACTTCTAACTGACGTATAGCAGTATCATCTTTTTTTTCATATAGTGCATAACAGATACCCTCATGTCCTGCTCTGCCAGTACGTCCGCTACGATGGATATAATAATCTAATTCTTTAGGAAATCCCATCGATATAACATGAGATATCCCTTCAATATCAATGCCACGGGCTGCAATATCGGTTGCCACTACATATGATTTTTGCAAATTGGACAAATCCTTCATCGCTTTCGTGCGCTCTCTTGGAGTTAAATCTCCATGCAATTCTATTACACCATAACCTGCATCTCGCATATTGCTTGCTACATTAGCAGCTTCACTTCGCGTATTAGCGAAGATTAAGCAAACATATGGGGTAAAAGAAGGTAAAATCTCTAATACTTTTTCAGCATATGTTTTATGCTGGACAGGCACTAAAATATGTTGGATCTTAGGATGAAATGCACTTTGTTCTTCAATTTGTACAGTTTGCGGATGATCCATATATTTCTTTAGAAACAAGCGCAGCTCCTGAGGAATCGTTGCTGAAAAACTCATCATCTGCAAGTCCTTGCGCATCTTCCCTGCAATCGCATCTACATCTTCCAAAAAGCCAAATTCTAAAGTCATATCAGCCTCATCCACCACCATGATATCTGCGGTATCCACGCGCAAGACCTGTTCGTTTAAAAACAAGTCCTTAATACGACCTGGAGTTCCTACAACAATATGTGGTTGAACTTTTAATTGTTCAATCATCCGGCTCTTTTCAATTCCGCCTGTAATTAAACGGATGACGAGTTTGGGATCCGCTTCACTCATCTTTTCACATCGCTGATAAATCTGTAAGGCTAATTCTCTGGTAGGTGCAGTGATTACCGCCTGCACACAAGGTTTACTGCTGTCTACTTTTTCCATAATAGGAATCAAAAAAGCGTGTGTCTTCCCTGTCCCTGTCGCTGAAATACCGATAATATCTTTTCCTTTACAAGCCATAGGGATTACCGCCTGTTGAATCGGTGTAGGTTCTATAAATTTTTCAAGTTCAATAAACATTTTTGTATGTTTTTGAAACATATAATCGCTATATTTACTCATGAATGCCCCTCCTTTTTTAAAAGCAGCTCTTCTATTATACATGAATCCTTTTTGTTGTAAATAAAAAACACTGTTTTTACTTCCTTATTATACCCGAAATTCTAGTATTTTCCTATCTTTTCACTCATAAAATACGGTATAATAACAACAGGAGGAACGCTTATGAAGGTAATAAAAGTCACTCCTCGCGGTTATTGTAAAGGTGTCACAAGAGCCATTGCTCTTGCTCGCAAAACAGCGATGGAGTATCCCGATAAAAACATTTATGTTTTAGGTATGTTAGTACATAACCGTTTTGTCATGCAGGCTTTAGATCAACTGCATATTCATACCATTGACGATAAAACGAAAACAAGATTAGCATTGCTGCAAGAGATACCATCTGGCAGTGTAGTTATTTTTACTGCTCATGGAGTTGCCCCAGCAGTAAAGCAAAAGGCCGCAGAACTTGGCTTAATTGGTATTGATGCCAGCTGTCCAGATGTTGTAAAGACACAAGCTATTGTACAAACAAAATTAGAAGAAGGATATGATGTGTTCTATATTGGAAAAGCTTTTCATCCAGAAGCTGAAGCTGTCATCTCATTAAGCCCAAAGGTTCATTTAATAACAAATATGGAAGATATTCAGCAGTTGCCTACGACAATGTCTAAGGTTTTTGTCACAAATCAAACAACAATGTCAATATTTGATATTGAAACATTATTTACCGCGATTACTCAAGCATATCCGCAAGCAGAGTTTTGTGAAGAAATCTGCAATGCCACAAGAATCCGTCAGCAGGCCATAGCTGAGCTTGATGCTGCTGAAATAGATGTCTTATATGTAGTTGGTGATAAACATTCCAATAACTCCAACCGCCTTGCTCAGATTGCAAAAGAGCAAGGGATCGCAAATGTTTTTCTTATTGATGATGTACACGATATCACTGATGAACAATTGGCTAACTGTAAAGCTGTAGCTATTACAGCAGGTGCTTCCACACCAACCTATCTGACAAATCAGGTGATTCAGTATCTAAACAGCTATACACCAAAATTGGCGAAACCTATTACAGAGGTGGCCAAAATCTTGCAATAAGCTTAAAAAGATAAAGTACTCTATATGATAAATAGCCATCAGAATTTAACGTTTTGATTATTAAGACTGTATAATGATTGATAAAAAATCTGTGTTTCTAGCCTTATTTAGCCGGAAACACAGATTTTTTGGATATCTAAATTATCGTAGGGATAAGCGATACCTCTAAATTATCATAGAGTTT
>NZ_JAJCPX010000137.1:0-252 GCF_020563125.1 Longicatena sp. 210702-DFI.1.196
GGCAGTCCAGAAGGCGGCGTATTCTTCCTTGAGTGTCTGGCGGAAAGCCGGGTCATTCAACTGCTCCGTCAGGCGGCGGGTCTCCTCCGGGAACCCATTGCCTCTGATTTCTGACAGGCAAGACAAATATCCTGCTTCTCTGGCTTCCTCGCTGAAATCGTGGTACAGATACCAGAGCTTTTCTGCAAGGAGGGAGCGTTCATAGCCTGCCGCTTCTGCAAGCTCCACATTGGAGGCAAACTGGCCGCTCTC
>NZ_JAJCPX010000138.1:0-252 GCF_020563125.1 Longicatena sp. 210702-DFI.1.196
TCGCATAGCTTGCACTTGTGTAGCCATCTGCCTGTACAGCTTTAGCTTTATCTAATGCTTTTTTCAGCTCTGCTTTATCTACAACAATTGGTTTTTCTTCCTTTTCCAATGCTGCAATGGCTTTTTCGATTGCTGTTACCTGTGCATTTACAGCATCCTGTATTGCCTTATCATCGGCATATACTTTTTCAGCTGCTTTGATTGCTTCTTGTAGTTTCGCATAGCTTGCACTTGTGTAGCCATCTGCTTGTA
>NZ_JAJCPX010000139.1:0-252 GCF_020563125.1 Longicatena sp. 210702-DFI.1.196
CAGCCATTTCCGCACCTTTTCCTCTGTCCACTTTCAACCGTCCCTCCAAATGTAAAATGGCCTATCGGAATACATTTCCTACATCCTAACTACTATAAAACAACCTTTAGACTTACGTTTGCTACTCTCATGGTCTCAATACTGCCGCCGAAATTCTGTCCCACATACTAAATCTCTTCCCGTCATTATCGCCCGCATCCGGTGCCGTAAATGCAAAACAAATACCATCTATGTCTTCCACACCATCATTTT
>NZ_JAJCPX010000140.1:0-251 GCF_020563125.1 Longicatena sp. 210702-DFI.1.196
ACGCCACACTCAATATGTGCCATTAGTTAGACCTCCTTCCTTTTTATATACGACATAAACGAGTGAAAAACGTAAAGAATATGAAAAGAGCTTATTTTTTCTGAACCCTCCTTTATTGTCTTGACAAATTATTGAAAATCAGTAAAATATAGTCATCAGGACAATGCCCTCGGGCAAAGGAAAGGGAACGATTCGTGGTCGTTCCCTTTTTGACGTTTAAAGGAGTTCAGGACAATGAGAGAATGGCTAAT
>NZ_JAJCPX010000141.1:0-246 GCF_020563125.1 Longicatena sp. 210702-DFI.1.196
CTACGACCTTGTTCTCATAGCCTTCATTGCTTACCGGTGTCTTTTGGATATAGCCTGGTTTTACTATTTCCTGTACATTGTATATCGTTCCTGGTTCTATATCTAAGAACATAGCACTCTGATTCGCTTTCAAGGTGAAATGTCCATTCTCATCTGTTGTATAGGTTGCATCATCTACACGTTTTCCACTCACACTATCATACAGTACATACTTTGCATTGCTCCATGCCTTCTTCATATGATCCA
>NZ_JAJCPX010000142.1:0-246 GCF_020563125.1 Longicatena sp. 210702-DFI.1.196
CCAAGGATTCCACCGTGCGCCGCTATCTTGCCCAGCGTGCCGAGCTGCTGGGAGCTATCCGTCTGCCTAATGACGCGTTCAAAAAGAATGCCGGTGCCGAGGTGGTATCGGACATCATCTTCCTCCAAAAGCGGGATCGCCCGCTGGACATCGTGCCGGAATGGACCCAGACCGGACAGACGGAGGACGGGTTTGCCATCAACCGGTATTTTATCGACCACCCGGAAATGGTGCTGGGCAGACAGG
>NZ_JAJCPX010000015.1:0-64675 GCF_020563125.1 Longicatena sp. 210702-DFI.1.196
GTTGTACCTTTACTTCATTTGGTCGTATTCCATCTTGGTTATTACTATCATTCCAAATCTTCGCTACAGTTTTATTGATAAGTTCGACAGCATGTGTATTTGTTAAAATAAAGTTTCCATCCTTATCACTTTCTATCTTACTTTCATATCCAGAAATTGTATCTAGTTCTTTTATAGTATATTCAATTTCTTTTCCTGATTCATACTTTGGAAGATCTTTCCAAGAAGAACTCCAATTATTTTTTTCATTCAGTGTGAGCACTTCCCCGAAGGCCTTTCCATTAGCTAAAAGTTGTACCTTTACTTCATTTGGTCGTATTCCATCTTGGTTATTACTATCATTCCAGACTTTTGTTACTTTTTTTTCGATGGTACTCTGTGTATTCTTAATAATTATAGATATTTCATTTTCGCTCACAACTTTCTCATATGTTGCTCTATATCCTTCCATTGCATGTTCTTCAACATCATAAGTATATTGCAACGGTAAATGGTTAAATGTTACCTTCCAATTATTCGTTTCATTTAATTCTACTGTATCAAGAATTGTTCTATTCCCATTTTGATCAATACGAATTAGGTCTACTTTTACTGTCGGTGTTTTTCCATCTATAGTTGCCCATTGTTTCTCTACATGAATGGTTTGATTATTCTCTTCTTCTCCAATAACGACACTTCCATTTGTTCCTATTCCACCACCTCTTACAGAAGTATTTCCTGAAATAATTAGCTTGGCTGCATCCTTTGCTATTTCTTTTGCATTCTGTGTTGTATCAACTTTCAAAGCATATGTTTCTTTACTATTACTAATATTTTTTATTGGTTCCCCATGATTTGCAGGATCAAATCGAGAGACGGATGGATCTGGTTTTCCTAATACTCCTAATTCTAAAACCTTTCCATCTTCATAATATGTAACACTGCCTCCCCCTAGCATTCTCTCAGCAAGTGTTGTAATATACTTATCACTTCTTGGAACAGACACATAATCATCTCCTGCTGCATTTGTCAAGGCATTATTATCAAACAATGCCCCTCCATTATTCACATGAATTTGTACACTACCAGTAGGACAAGACCATATCCCTCCTCCTAATAAAGTTGCATCATTATCTGTAATCAAGGTATTATACATATGAAGTTCATAAGGAATACTTCCAACATATACACCACCACCTTGATCTTCTGCCTTATTATTAGTTATTTTGCCAGCATTCAATGTCACTTTATTCGAAGCGACATAAACACCACCACCTGTACCTTGTGTAGCATCTGCTTGAATGGCGTCATTTGTGCTATTCCCGGATATCACACCACCATTCATAGTGAATGCAGCAGGACAATTATACTTAGTGCCCCAATCATTTATATCAAAACCAGCATCACCTGCCCCCATCGCAACAAAAGCATCAAATGCTGAGACTCCGCCTCCCATAGGAGCTTGATTATTTATGATTTCCCCATTATTCATCTCAAATTCACCATTACATAAAATAAAAACTCCTCCACCACTGAATCTAGAAGTATTATTGGATATTTTACCACCATTCATTTGAAAGTTAGCAACTGTTACATAATCAGGATCTAACCAAGTACCAACAGTTACTCCTCCAGCTGTTCTATTACTATAATTATTGGAAATTTCTCCCCCATTCATAACGAAACTTGCAGCATCTTCATCTCGATTACTTCGACCACCACTAACATTAACAATTCCACTCATTAATCCATCGCATATATTATTTGTGATGTATCCATTATTTAATATAAACTTACTTCCATTTAATAAATAAATTCCATTTTCTTCCATATCTGACCAATTATCAAAGGAGTTTTTTGTGATTTCTCCCCCATCCATTATAAAGGTAGCATGATCTTCTATTAATAAACCAGAAGAAGCTTCGTTCTCAGTAATAATGCCTCCTTGCATATGAAATTCAGCATTTTTTCCCTGCATATGAATCACATAGCAGGTGTGTCGAGTAATTGTTCCAGATACTAATGTAAGTTTTCCTGATATTTCTATTGCAGTGGCAACTCTTTTCATGTTCATAAATCGATCACCAACATTATTACCATCAATAGTAATACCCTCTATATACACATTTCCTCCTTCTTCTATATTTATCATATGCAATGATTTATCAAGCTTTTCAGAACGGACCAGCCTGCCGACACCAGTAAAATGCACCGTTCTTCCATTCTGTATAAGGATTTCATCTTCTATTTCAATATCCTTTGTTATTTCTATAAAAATATTATCTTTATTTAGTAGTGCTGTCTCTAACTCTGCCCATGTAGAAACCTGTACTGAATCTTCAATTTTTGTTTCTTTTAACACATTTTCCTTATTTAACTTTTCTTGAGCAACTTTTTCTTGAGCAACTTTTTCTTGAGCAACTTTTTCTTGATCAACTTTACTCTTTTCAATATTTTCAGATGATTCTTTCTCTATTAATTTTTCAATATCATCCACATCTACTGTAATATCCACTGTCAAAATTTCATTTGTTTGATTTTTATCATTAATGACCTCAGAACTAGTGCCCTCTGTTTTTGTATAATACACAGTAAATACATATGTACCATTTTCTAACGCACGATAAGTGATGCTTGAATTTACTAAAGAAACTTCACTTTTATCCGGTAAAGTTACCTTCTGTATATTGATATTCTCTTTTGCTTCTATTTTAATATCAATTGCAACTGCTTGTTTATCTGATTCCATCGTTGTATGAACCACATAATTTGATGCTTCATTCTCACCAAAAGCAATGTTGTCATTATTTGCAAACACTTTATTTTGGGGTATTGCAAACGTTATTAAACTAACTAAAAGTAATAATATTGGCATGACTCTAAATATTTTCTTCATAATTGCATCTCTCTTTCTCTCCTTATATAAAACATTGTTCTTTATTTTATGTGTTTTTTCTAATATATTCGTGATTCAGAATAAATAATGAACGGCATCAAAAAGATATTAGATTCTTTCTTAATTCTTTATTCATAAAGTACCCAATCTTCGAATTGGAAAAGCCCTTTTTCTCTTCTACTTTTTTCAAAATTCTCTAACTCTTCAACTTCCCGCATCTTGATTTCTTTTAGATTACTTAAAACACGAAATGCGTTTTTCCCAACTTTCTTCACCAACAGTAAGTCGACAACCTCTAGCACATTGGCTCTATAAAACTCTAATTCCTCTACCTCTTGTACATATGGTATTGTAATAGTTTTTAAAAAAATTACCGTCATAAAACATTTTATTTCCTACTTTTAAAAGGGAAGGCATATTAACTATTTCAATTGGGGTTTCCATAAAGGTATTAGTTCCTAATCGGCTTTTTCAACCACTGTTACTTTGGGTAATGAAACTTCTTACAATTTACTAAACACATAAAACATTTGAACAGGTAAAGAAGTAATGTTTTCTAAATCTAAGGTATGAAAACGATTCTTAAAAAACATAAAATCATCTCTTGATTTGATTTCGTTACGTTTGGAAAGATTCTTTTCACTCTAGCCTAATCTCAGTTACCTGAAGGTCGATTTGAAAATGTATTCACATTAGTCATTATTACTGTTTCATATCCAGTTACAGCCAAATGTTCTACTTGTGTAATTAAATAGGTTATGCTACCATATGTCACACTATCTATTTACAATATTTTGGGATTACTAGATTGTGAAACAAATTTATCTATATCAGAGATACTAACTTTTCCTTCTTCTAATACTTCATAACGTACATCTGCTTCCCAGAACTGTGTATTAATTGGTAACGAAACTTTAATATCGCCATTCAATGATCCTTTTGTTTTCAGCTCTTTTTCTTCTAACCCTAACTCAATAATTTCTAATTCTGACTCAGTCTCTCGCCATGTTTCTATTACAATTTCATCATTAATTATTCATATTTCCTCCATTCCCTCACTACATGTAAGCAAAAGTATTGTATGAAAATTGTTTCAAGTCTATTAAATTGCTATATTTTTGATTTTCTTTCACACTTATTCTCTCCTTATTTACATATAATGAACCATTTCAAATTATCTGTTTTTGTTTTCCTGATTGTATGCCAAAATGGCTTAGCAACACAAACACTAAATTTAGTTACTTCCTATTCATTAATAGCATTCACTTCTTTAATGTCAATGAATACTTCATACAGCACATCGTTTCCAAATTCAGATAGTGTTATCCCACCTGACAGAGCTATAGGCATAATTTCTTTTTTCAATTTCCTTTCAATTATTCTTTTCCATACCTTCAAGAAATGGCTTAAAATATTTCTCTTCGCCTTTTTTCTTGCTTTTTCTGCTTCATCAATTGTTGCATATGTTCCAAGAAAATATCACTTTCCCTGAAATGTGATTTAGCAATCCATTTACCATTTCGAGTAGGGGACATTCCTCTTACACCACTTGTATTACTTTTCGAGAGTTTTTCAACTCGGATTAGACATAAATTCGTACCCTCAATCAGATTCGGATTTTCTCTTGTATAACCACAGCTTTTTGTCCCACCAATTTAGAAGATTACTAGTGAAAATTTCTTTTTGCTTTCCACACTTGCATTGACAAATACATTTCCAATATCCCTTTTTATTTCGATAAGAAGAAAGGACTATTAAAATTCCAAATTGTCTCCCATGGTAACAATCTGTCTGTATTTCCATTTTTCTATATAACAACCTCCTTTCCCTTTTTTTCACTAATATATTTCTAGCGATAAATTACTATTTAGACATATTAGGAATTTTACTGAAAACTTTTTTAAGTAAAATTATAAGTATCGAATTTGTAGATGGTAAAGAAAGCACACTTTTCGTTTCAAGGATGATAAAATGGAAATATGACATAAGGATGGGAATTTTAGGAATTATTCAATCAAAAAAAGATGGAACTAAATGTGTAATTTTTGTCATAAAAAATCTAAAATTTAACTATTTAGGGTTTGTCACGAAAAGTGTGCACCATAAAAAAATAATTAAACATCTATTAGGCTTGTCGATAACAATGTGTAAAATTTTTAAATTAAGGAAGGTAGCAGGTTTGTCAAGAAAAGTGTGTAAGTAAAATATAATCACTTTAGATATTTCTCAATGCGAGAGCTAAACTTGTCATTGATAATGAGTTGATTTAATACTTGTGACCAACTGCGGATGGTACCATTCTCCCATTTATTTTCAAGTTCTGTACAACGTAAATATAGTAATTTGTATAAGGCGTTCTCGTTTGGAAAGGCGCCTTTTTTCGTCACTTTGCGGAAACTGGAATTGATTGCCTCGATCGCATTCGTCGTATACATTACTTTTCTTACGGCACTCCCATAATCGAACAGTTGTTTCATAACTAAAATTACGCCGCCATACGTCCACTGCTCCTGGAAATTGTGATCATGCATGTTGGAATTTTTCAAACTCTGCTTGACAAGTTTTAAGGCTTGGCACTCCATATACTTTCTTAAGATGGGAAGTATATGTTTTAAAATCTTTACTTGGTACATACTTTATTGAGTTTCGTATCAAGTGGACGATGCTCGCTGTACGATCACATCCGAAGTTGGCTTTTGCGCCATCCTTAAGTACACTAACCCCATCCATCTACATAAAGAAAACATCTTCTAATCCTCGTGCTTTCATTCATCAAATATCTGCATCCAATAATTCTTACTCTTACTTTCACTAAGCCATAATCCAAGGATATCTTTATATCCATTCAAATCGTAGCCTAATATCGTGTATACAACGCATTCTTTCGCCTCATAGCCATTACGCAATGTTACATACATACCATCTATAAACAAGAAGGCATAGCACTTCTTCAAGGGTCTATTTCGCCTTTCTTCTAGTTCTGGTAGTATGACATCTGTAATATCGGATACCATTTCATGAGAAATTGAAAATCCATAGATATCTTCTATTGTTTTTGATATATCACGTTGACTCATTCCTCATGTACAACGCCAATACTTTATCTTTTATTCCTGAAACATCTCTTTATCGTTTTGATATCATCTGTGCTTCAAAAGAGCCATCACGATCTCTTGGTGTAACGATCGTGATATCTCCCTTTGTAGTATGATCAGTTTTTTGACTATATCCATCTCTGCGATTCTGCCTTTGTTTATAATCTTTATCATCATTTTCGTATCCTAAATGATGATTCATTTCACCTTGGAACAATGATTCAAATATAGGATCAAAAAGTTCCTTGAGTGCTTCATCTGCATCCTCTATGGATTGTAAAAAACTGCGTATCATTAAGTTATACGATCTTATTTTACACAGTTTATTTTACACTCTCACTATTTATTAAGTTTTTCTACTCGTTTCACCCAGCGACCGAATGTAACATGATTGGTATTAAGCAATCTTCCCGCTTCACGTTGACTTATCTGCTTGGCTTTCCATAAATTATATACTTCTGTAAATCTTTCCGGTAAATCATTTGCAGGTCTCCCAAATTGAATACCTTTTATTTTGGCTTCCTTGATACCTTCCATCTGACGTTGACGAATGTTTTCACGTTCAATCTGTGCCACATAAGAAAGAATTTGTAATACTAAATCTGCAATAAATTTCCCTGTAACGCCGTTGACCTGATTTCTTGTATCTAAAAGAGGGAAATCCAATACAATAATATCCACATCCTTTATTTTTGTCAGAAAATGCCATTGTTCAATGATTTCATCGTAGTCCCTACCTAATCGATCAATAGATTTGATATAAAGTTCATCACCCATTGTAAGCCGATTTACTAATTGCTTATATTTGGGGCGATTAAAATCTTTACCTGATAATTTATCAATAAATATTTTCTTTTTATCAATTCCTATTTCTAGCATAGCAGACATCTGTCTATCGATATTTTGATCTCTTGTAGAGACTCTTACATAACCATATTTTTTCATTAAATAATTCCTCCTATTCCGGTAATTCAATTTTTAATTATCTCACATCTTCATTATAGAGTCAGTGTTAATTATTTCCATATTTGAATTAGCTGAACTAAAAAAGCTACTACCCAAAATAGATAACAGTATGGTGTTTATAGAATAAATTTAAGCAGAATATTACAGATCAGAAATTATATGAGTTTTCTTAAACTATGTAGAATGAGCGAAAAAGTCTTCATTCATTTTTGATAGCTTCGTATCCATAAATAATTCTGCTATTAATTTTATAATTACTCATAGATGAAATTGCCTTTAATCGTATAAATAGTATTATTATCAACACGTTCCACGATTCCAACATGATCACTAACACCAGCATTTTCCCAATCGAAAAAGATGATATCACCTGGCAGAGGAATACTACCTCTTGGTTTCCTTTGTTGATGTTTCCAGAACGAGGCATAGAAAAAAGAGGTGTAACCTCATAGACTTGTCAATTCAGTCTATTTCGTTACAGCCTCTTTTCCCTATGTTTAATACGTTGTTACTTCGAGTAGTATTCTACTCGACACCAATTATAAACGAATATACCGGCTGCATGCCATTGTTGAGTTCTACCTCAACATCGTATTTATCTTCAATATAACTAGCAATCTCATTTGCTTCTTCTTCGTTGACATCCTCGCCATAAACAAGCGTCACGATTTCACTTTCTCCATCAATCATCATATCCAGTAACTGTCGTGTTACTTCCATTTTATCTGGTAATGATACAACAATGTCTTTTTCTTTTAAGCCCATGTAATCGCCAGCTTTGATATCTAATCCTTCAAATGTCGTATCCTTGATGGCATACGTAACTTGACCGGTTTTTACCATACTGATGGCATCATTCATTTCAGCCAGGTTCATATCGAAATCCACATCAGGATTAAACATGATACATGCACTTAATCCTTGAGGAATGGATTTTGATGGAATGACTTCCACATTCAGATCCTCACAGACACTTGCGGCCTGTTGTGCTGCTAAAATAATATTGCTGTTATTTGGCAATAAGAAGATATTTTCTGCGTTCACTTGATGAATGGCTTGCACAAAATCTTCGGTAGAAGGATTCATCGTCTGCCCACCACTGATAACATAATCAGCACGCAGTTCTTTAAACATATCTTTCAAACCATCCCCTGCTGCAACCGTAATAATTGCATACTTCTGTTTTGGTTTTTCTTCTTTTGGTTTCTCTTCTACCGTTGCGTTCATCATGATATTTTCATGCTGCTCCTGCATGTTTTCTACCTTAAGTTTTGCGAATTCACCATAACGCTGTCCCATATTTAAGGCATCTCCAGGAGTCAAGGTATGTACATGTACTTTAACGATATCATCATCACGCACGCATACAATAGAATTACCAATTCGAGCAAGTGAATCACGTAATGCTTCTTCTTGGAAATTTCTAGCGCCATGCTCCGATAAACGAATGATGAATTCTGTACAGTAGCCGAATTCTTCGCTCTCCATACCAGCACCGGCAACTTCTTTACTTTCCTGTGCTTCTTGGCGTTCAATAACTTCACCTTTCAGTGCAGAAACAAACCCTTCAAAAATCGTAACAAGTCCAGCACCGCCACTATCAACGACACCAACTTCTTTTAATACCGGCAAAAGATCAGGCGTTCTCTCTAAGGACTCCTTCGCCTCCTCCAGCATTTTTTCCATAACTTGTAAGCAAGTCACATCTTGCGTTGAGGTTGCATATGCATATGTGTAATCAGCAGCTTCACGTACTACAGTTAAAATAGTTCCTTCTACTGGTCGCATGACCGCTTTATAGGCAACACGAGAACCCATAACCAGCGCATTTGCTAATTGGAAACCGTTGATTTCCTTCATGCCATCTACACCCTGATATAAACCGCGGAAAATCTGCGAAGTAATAACTCCGGAATTTCCTCTTGCTCCCATTAATAACCCTTTTGATAATACTTTTGCAATATCGCACACATCATCGCTAGTGCATGCTAAAGCATCCTTTACGCCCGCATTAAACGTCAGCGACATGTTCGTTCCTGTATCACCATCAGGCACAGGGAACACATTTAATGCATCGATTTCCGTAAACTTATTTGACAAATTATTGGCACCGCTTGCCAACATGTCTTTCAACAATTTTCCATTGATCATTTCCATAGTTCTCTACCTACTTTATAACCTTGACATCTTGCACATAGACATTAACTTTCTTAAAGTCTAATTCCAGATTTTTTTCCAACATGTATTTCACACGCATCTGCACCTCATGAACGATTTCACTAATCTTCACGCCGTAAGATACGATGATATATAAATCCAATTCCAAGTCATTGTTATCCAGCTGACGAACAACAACACCTTTGGCATAATTATCCTTCTTTAGTAATTCTGCGATTCCATCCTTCACAAATTTTTGGGATGCCATACCGACTACGCCATAGCATTCGGTTACAACACCACCGGCAAGTGAGGCGATTGCGTCGATGGAAACATTGATATTTCCGTACTGTGTACTTTTAGAGATTGACATAAAATTCCTCCTTATATCCTCATTATTATATCAAAATCCCCTTGGAAATCCAAGAAAGATTCTCAAATACCTTAAAATTCTTACTTAAAGGCTTTACAGTCTTCCGTTATGTAGGTTTCCGTATTCGCATCCATGACAAAGCAGACATGATCTTTTTTCAAATTTTTTAAAGTCTGTTTATAAGAATTAAGGATAAATACGGAATCATAGGAGGTATAGATCGTATTGCCATCCTGCATCACGATTTTCACCATATGCTTATCGTAACTTTCAGCATGCGGTGTAATCTCAGAAATCATAGATACGATATCCTGACTAACCTCTTTTTTATTTTTAGCAAATGCAGCAGCTAAGTTTTTCCTTTCTTTCTTGGAAAAACCATCAATCAATGGGTAGTTGACTATGGTGTCAAGGTTTTCACTGGTTATTTCCTTCTGTGAGCCATCTTTCAATAAAACATAATTCTTTTCACCTTCGACAAAGTAACCAATGACCAGTTTTTCTTTGATTTCAATAGCAATCACGCCATCCATGCTTTTCTCAATTTCCACATCTTCAATGAAATCGTCTTTTTTCAATTTCCAAGAAAGGTAGCATTTCGGTGTGATCATATATCGTGTTTCATAGGAAAGATGCGCTTTTTTCAAGACATCTTCTTTCGTATAAAAGCGATTACCTTTTACTTCTAATGATTTCACCTTAGAAATATCACTCATAAAATACAAGGATGCCACTAAAAGTATAGCACCAGCAATCACAAGTCGCCGTTTTCTGCGCCGCTTTTTACGTTTTTTCTTTTTATTTTGCAGAGCCAGGTATTTCGCTTCGACATCATCGTAAAGCAGCTCGTCTAATTGTTCCAATTGAATTTCTCTACTTCCGTAATTAAATCAATGTCGAAACGTTCCTTGACTTCTTTTTGAATTTCTTCTACCAATGCCGCCACATCGTTAGCTTTGGCATTATCTTCATTCACGATAAAGTTTGCGTGTTTTTCAGAAACCATAGCTCCACCGATGCGTTTTCCTCGCATGCCGATACTCTCAATCAACTGCCAAGCCTGATGGCTTTCCGGATTGCGGAACACACTGCCGGCACATGGCTTATTTAAAGGTTGTGAATCCATACGACGTTTTCGCCGTGAATCCATAACATCACGAATCTCCTTTTGATCGCCTTCCTGTAATTGCAAACGGCATCCTAAGATCAACCAGTCTCGGTGCTGTTGAAAAATAGAATGACGATAGGCATAGTCTAATTCATCCTTACGCATAATGCAGATCGTATGTTCTTTCAGTACATAAACCTCTTGGACAATGCCTGCCATATCACTCTTATAAGCACCGGCATTCATAAACAAAGCGCCGCCAATCGTTCCGGGGATGCCACTGGCAAATTCCAAACCGCTTAAAGAACGCTTCATAGCCTCATGTGCCAACAAGATGATGCTTGTACCTGCTTGCACCAAACAACTGCCATCCTCTTCAAAATAAAAATCCGTAAAATAGCGATCCAGACAGAGAATCACACCATCATAGTCATCATCGCTGCATAAAATATTGCTACCTTTGCCAAAAATCTTTATCGGCATTTCTTCATCCTTTAAGATGTCCATAACTCTTAACAGGCAAAGCTCATTTTTTGGGTATATAAAATAACTGCAGTTCCCACCAATGCGAAAGGTTGTACGTGTTTTTAAAGACACATTGACTTCCACATCCGCATAGGGCTGTAATTTTTCTTTCAATGTCATGTTATATTTCACCTTTTCATTTCATCGCACCAGTCTAAAATATCACTGCTGGCATTGGGCTTACCAAGCGCCAACGCATGCTGATGCATCTCTTCCTTTATTGCCGGATGATCCATAATCAATTTGATTTTTTCATCCAATACTGTTGCATTCAAATCTTTTTCTTCTATCATATATGCTGCTTTTTTTTCAACCAGCACACTGGCATTATAAAATTGGTGATTGTGTGCTACGTAAGGGCTTGGAATCAATATGCTTGGTGTTCCCAATGCTGTGATTTCAGCAGCCGTCGTTGCTCCAGCACGACATATGATCAGATCCACTTTAGCAATGATATCCAATTGTTTTACATAGTCTACAACCTTAATGTTATCCTGTGGAAAAACGCTCTTCATTTCTTCATAATTGTTTTTTCCGCTTACAAACAAGATTTGATATTTGTTGTCGATCTTAGGTAAGACATCTTTCATAATGGCATTGATGGAAGAAGAACCTAAAGATCCCATAACCACCAAAATCAGCGGCTTATCCATTGACAGACCTAAAGAACGATAATATGCCTCATCAAATTTAACCTGGACAGCATTGGTTGCCCGTGGATTTCCTAACAATCTTGTTTTTTCTCTGCCAAATTCTTCAAAGCATTTTTCATAACAGATTACGATGGCATCCATATAATTTGCCACCATTTTATTCGATACACCAACAATGGAATTTTGCTCATGTATCATCGTTTTTACATGCTTTTTATGTGCAGCCAGCATTACCGGTGCACTTACATAACCACCAAAACCAATGGCAATGTCAGGTTTAAAATCTTCTATGATACGGAGTGCCTTGCGATAGGCCTTTGCCATCAGCAATAATGCCTTCATCTTATTGACAATACCACCTGTTAAACCGCTTGCATGCAGACCTTTAAATTGATAGCCGTGTGCAGGTACTTCTTTCGCCTCCATACGATCATCATTTCCAACAAACAAAATGTCAATATCGTCATAGCGTTTTTTTGCCGCATCTGCCAGCGCAATGGCCGGATATATGTGACCTCCCGTTCCACCGGTTGCTATCAGTAATCTCATGTCATCACTCCCTGTGATTTATTATACCATGTTCATACCGTATTTTTAAATAAAATTCGCTTTTTTCAACTTTCCTTTGCAATACTCATAAGCAGTCCCATACTCCCCATCATAACCATTAAAGAACTGCCTCCATAGGAGATAAAAGGAAGCGTAATCCCAGTTACTGGAAACAACCCGACAACTACACCAAGATTGATCATGACCTGAATAGCAAACAGGGAGGTAAGACCAATAGCAATATAGCATAAATATGGATCTGTACAATTTTTAGCAATTTTAACTCCCTGATAAATAACAGCTATAAATAAGCCAATTAGTAAGACGCTGCCGATAAAGCCAAATTCTTCCGCATAGATAGCAAAGATGAAATCTGTTTGCGGTTCGGGCAAATAAAAATGCTTCTGCATGCTATTATCAAAACCAACACCTAAAATCCCCCCAGGTGCAATAGCGAAAAGGGATTGTATAATCTGAAAACCAGCTCCTAAAGGATCTTTCCAAGGATCAATAAACGATGTAATTCGTGCCAATCGATAAGGTGCGCTTAAAATCAAGCCACCCAAACCTCCGGCGCCTAAAATACCTACGCGTACGAAATAAGATAAAGGAGAATCGGCCGCTAACACCATGATAACAATTGAGCAGACCATAACCAAGCCACTGCCAAAATCAGGTTGCAATAAGATCAAGCCAAAACCAATCATTACCAGAAAAGCGGGAAAAAACAAGTCTTTACGAAAGCTTTTGATACGATAGCGCTTTGCCAGATAATCTGCTACATAAATGATAATGGCAATCTTAAAAAACTCTGAAGGCTGGATAAGAAAAGAACCAACACCGAACCAACTACGACTACCATTACGCAAGACACCCACACCTGGAATCAATACCAATATTAATGCGACAACACATAAAAGAAATAAGCGTTTGGCATAGCGGCGCACATGCACTAATGATATGCGGCTGGCAACATACATCACAAATAGACCAAGTAAGGCAAATACCGCCTGACGGCTCATGAAATATGTTGCGTCCTGGAACTTCGCGGCTGCCCAAACTCTCGAACTGCTGCCAACCATAACAATGCCTATGATAAGTAAGACCATGATTTCCAAAGTCAATAGTCTGCATTTTTTAGAAAACATAGCGCCACCACCTTCCCTTCATTGTATGCTCAAAGGAAAAGAAAAAGTAGCAATGCTACTTTTTGCTTATCATTTTCTAATTATCATCTATGTAAAAACAGCTTCATTACTTATTCGATCTCTATTTGCTATTTGATGAAGCAGTCAGCATCTACTTCCCTTTTTTCACCTTATAGCTGCCATCCCATTTAACCAGTTTAGCATGAAGAAGATAACGCAGATCTGTGGAATTTCCCTCTTCATAGGAACATGTTGATAAAGTCACGATATGATCTTGAGTATTTAGCTTTACATTCCGTTTAAAATCGGATAATCCTTCAACCATATTTAAATATTGTTGCCAGCTTTCCTTTGTCGGATAGTTTAGATCATACGATGCCGAAAGATCTTTGGCTGAATGGATACTGAAAATTTCACATCGATAATTTTGCTGAGGTGTAAAAATATATAAATACGGATGTTTATCAAAAAATGCTTTTTCTTTGAATTTTTCAATATCTGTAAACATCGTCTTATGCCACATATTATGTCCATAGATAATGGTATTACGATCTTTAAATTTCCCATCTGCCTGATAATCCATGAAAATGGCACCAGCATAGTTCGCTTTCTTTTCAAACGAATGTGTCAGATAAAAGGAATTATCACTTCCTTTTACGATAGGGTAATTGATATTGGTATCCGGTATGAGTATCCAGGCTAATATTTCATCATTTTTCTTTTTTAAAGCCTTCCAATTCACCGTAAAATCTTTTTCTAGATCATCTGGTATATTACTCAATTGTTGTAGCTCTATTTTCTCTTTTTCTTCCGCATGATTTTGAGAGTATATATGAAAGAGCTGATACCCGGAATAGATAAAGACGCCCAAGGCAATTAAAAATAAAATATCGTATAGGATCTTCTGCCATTTTTTTAATGGTTTCTTTGGCTTTTTCTTACGCATGCAGTATCACTCCTTATTGCTTTTTCATTTTATCATATTTCATAATGCTTTACTAGAAATTCTACCATAGGAACTATCGTAGTACCAGTTGCTGATTACTTAAGTACGATGATTTCACAGCCCTTTTAGGAAAACGTTTTGCCTTGTTTGTTTTACATCGATTCTTTGATCTGCTGCATCTTACTGACGCGGCCATTAAAAAGATACCATATTTACCAAAAAAAGCCTCATCAATCCTTTTGCATCATTACTTAAATCATTTGACATTAGTATGGAGCTAGCTTATACTACATTTAGATAGATTTCAAAATGAAAGAGGGTATGTTAGGTGCAAGTTCAGGAAGCATTTAAAGCTTTAAGTGACCCAACCAGAAGAGCAATTATCCTTCTAGTTAAGGATCATAAAAAAAGTGCAGGTGAAATTGTCTCACAGTTTTCCAGCACCAATGCCACGATTTCTCATCATCTTGCAGTTTTAAAAGAAGCTGATCTCATCCTAGATGAACGTGATGGTAAATTTATCTATTATGAATTAAATAGCAAAACCGTAAATGACCTCATTGATTGGCTAAAAGCTTTAAAACGTACGAAATGAAATTCGTATCGGTAATTGCTTACCCCTTAGTGTATATGCATTGTATTCTAATGTATATCGTAAATAAGGTGAATCGCTTCTTTCGAAGATAGTATGCTGATAGCAGCCAATATCATCATTGTTTATTTGCTTAACTTTGATGATCAGTTTAATGATGTCCCTAATCTAAACGCATTGCCAACGGCAATAGAAAGGAAAAAGATCATGATTGAAATTAAACATGTTACAAAAGTTTACGGAGGTACACACAAAGCTGTTGATAACATCTCCCTTACCATACCGACGGGAGAAATCATAGGCTTTATCGGGCCAAATGGCGCTGGTAAGACAACAACCATTAAAATGATAACAGGCGTTTTAAATCCCGATGAAGGAGAAATTCTCATTAATGGAAAAAATATTGTCACACAACCTTTAGAAGCTAAAAAGGAATTTGGTATTGTTCCAGATAATGCGGATATCTTCTTGCGGCTAAAAGGAATTGAATATCTAAACTTTATGGCTGATATTTATGAAATTGATTCAGCAACCAGAAAACTACGGATTGCGCAATTAGCTAAAACCTTTGAAATGGAAAATGCATTAAATGATAAAATTTTATCGTATTCTCATGGTATGCGACAAAAAATTGTCATTATGGGTGTTTTGATTAGCGATCCTAATGTATGGATTTTAGATGAACCTATGACGGGCTTAGATCCGCAATCTAGCTACTCACTAAAGCAGATGATGAAAGAACATGCGGCAAAAGGCAATACGGTTTTCTTTTCAACACATGTCTTAGAAGTTGCTGAAAAGTTATGTGATAAAGTTGCCATCATTAATGCAGGAAGTATCATTTTCTTTGGTACGTTAGAGGAATTGCAACATAACCATCCAAATTGTGATTCTCTAGAATCCTTATTCTTGGAGGTTATATCTCATGCGTAAGTATTTCTCACTTACCCGCACATTATTTAAAAATGCAGCAGGTATGGTTGCGGATGGGAAAACAAAGAAAATGCGGGTTTACCTGTTATATGGTTTTTTAGCTATATGTTTCATCCCTTTGCTATTCATGCTGTATTATATGTTTCAAGAAGCTTTTAAAACGATGGCTCCCCTGCAACAAAGCGGCAGTATTTTAGCAGCCGGTTTTCATATGACAAATTTAGTAACGTTTCTATTCTCTATTTTCTTGATTCCCGGCGTTTTTTACTTCAGTAAAGACAGCGAAATCTTATTATCCCTCCCCTTAAAGCCCCAAACGATTTTAGCAAGTAAATTTAGTGTTTGTTTATTATATGAATATGTGTTTACGCTCATCGTTTTTCTTCCTTTAATAGCGGGATATTTGCAGAATGAATCAGTTAGTATACTATTTTATGTATTCGTGGTCATCATCGCTTTAACCTTACCGATTTATCCTCTCGTTCTTTCCAGCATTATTTCCATGCTGGTAATGCGCTTTGTGCCCTTTTTTAAAAATCGCGATCGCTTCAATATGATTGGTGGTATCTTAAGTGTTGCTTTCGCATTGAGTTTCTCTTATTTTATGAATTCTAGCGGAATGCAGCAAGAAGATCCTTCCGCCCTAGTGAATTTATTAATTGAAGGTAATAATTCTTTGATTTCCATGTTTGCCTATTTGTTCCCTGCAGTACCTTTTGCATCCCATGCCTTAATCAGCCAGGACATCTTGCAGCTAGGCCTTTACTTGCTGATTTTAATCGCAGCACTTGCTGTTTTCCTTATCATGGGAAAATATTTCTATTTCAAAGGGGCAATTGGATTCGATGAAACAAAGAGCACTCGTAAAGTATTAAATGATGTTGAAATGAAAAAAGCATTAACACAGAAATCAAAAGTATTTACGTATACGCAAAAAGAACTGCGATTGCTTTTACGTACACCAGTTTATTTTTTGAATTGTATTGGTACTTGCTTTATTTTCCCGATTGTCATTGTCATTTCCATCATGTCACAAGGTGAAAGTTTGAATTTAGCAGCCCTTAATCAAATAGATTTTAGTGGATATGCTTATTATGCCATCTTACCTGGATTAGCTATGGGCATGTTGATTGGTTGTATTAATATGATCAGTGCAACAGCCATATCACGAGAAGGCAGTAATGTCATGTTCATGAAGTACATTCCTATGCCTTTAGGAAAACAAATAATAGCTAAGATGAATGCCGGAATCATTGTCAGCGTTCTCACTATTCTCCTTTTATTCATTATTGCTTATATCCTCTTTCCAATGCTTCCTATCCTTTATTATATCATCGCTTTTATCAGTGCAATTATAGCTATTTTCTTGGGTAACGAGCTTTGCATTCTGCTTGATATGGCACATCCTAAGCTAGTATGGGAACAAGAGGCTGCTGCAGTTAAACAGAATATGTCCGGTATGATTGCCATGTTTGGGGGAATGCTAATAGCTGGCTTATTGATTGCAGCCTTATTCCTGCTTCCAAATGATCTTATCATGCCAATCTCCATAGGCATATGTATTGCCATCCTACTAATATCTGTAGTAATCTATAGCAAGATGGATACCATCGCTTGCAAATTATTTAAAAAGATATAAGGAGTGTTTATGAAAAAAATTCTGCTATATTTCGGTGATTATCAAGAGAAAAAGCCGATTCTTGAAACTATTCTTTCGGATATGCAGATTGCGTATCGTATCTTAACAGATACAGACTTGCAGCAACTAATTGGTTATCTGCTAGGCATACAGGATAAAGCCCAACAAGAAGTAACGCAAACTATGCATATGCACATTGATTTGATGTTTCTTGATGGGTTTAGTGATGAAGAAATTCAAGAACTGAATGCCCGCATGAAAGCGCAAGGAGTTAGTATGCCGCGCAAAGCCATGCGTACAAAACATAATGAAACATGGCGGTTAATTGATCTTTTAGAAGAAATCGAAAAAGAGCACGCATATTTTCAAACATTAGAAGAAATTCAGAAATTATTAATGGCAAGCAGTGAATTGCAAATGGATATATACACACCGGATAGTTGGAAAGCCTATGAATCCGCCTTTATCCAAGCATACGAGGTCTTGCAAAACCAAAGCGAACCAGATGTAGCCAAGGCTGCCTTAACAACCCTTACACAGGCAAAAGCGGCATTGCAAAAACGTTAAATAAAATAGCAAAAGCAGGTCTTATGCGTTCCTCCTGACAAAGGGCTTCTATCACGCATAGCACCTGCTTTTTTATGTGTAACCATCAGATTCTTCGAAAGCCTATGAAATTTTTATTAAATAAAGGTCCATTTTCTCCCATATAATAAACATTTTCACGGATTCCATCTTTCGTATTCATCGCTTCAATCACACGCACTTCATAACCATTGGAAATTTTCTTTTTACTGATTACCAAAGCAAAATGGTTTTTATAATGAACAATATCCCCCATTTTAATAGTTGCTGTCTTTTTGCCAATACTATGTCCGGCATAAGCCAACGCTCTAGGTACCTTATAGCCATTTTGACGATAAGCATAATAAATCAACCCAGAACAATCAAAGTTTTTAGGGCCACTGCCACCCCATTTATATGGCTTTTTTTTCTGTGCTATGGCCGTATCCACAACATCATATTTCGTATGGGATTTGCAGGTTGTAATACTTAGCGTACCTGTGTACTTGCCATCATAATGCTTTTTATTTCCAGCAGTAACATAGGTTTTTATCTTAAAATAATATTTCTTACCCGCCTGTAAACCGGTATTCTTATAAGATGTAGTCGCACAGTTTGTAATTGTTTTTATTAGACTATATTTGCCATGATAGCTAGTGCTGCGATAAAGCTTATATCGGGCATTATTGATCTTTTTCCAGTTGATGATCACCTTCCCTTTTCCCGGTGATGAAATGGAAGTGATTTTTGTTGTTGGTATTTGTGTCATAGCCATGGTTACATTACTATTACTTCCAACAAACTTCCATTGATAATATTTGCGAATCGGTTTTATCTTATAGTAATAGGTTTTTTTAGGGATAAGTGATGATGAGGCATCCGTATACGTAGTTGTATTTGCCGTTGTGGCAATTTTCACAAAGCCTTTTGTCTTACTGGTGGATCGATAAATTTCATAATTTGTAGCTCGTGTCGCTTTTTTCCATGTTATCTTTATTTGATTCGCATTAACGGCGCTTGCCTTAGCAGACGTTGAAGCGGGATTTCCTATACTGATAAAAGCGGAAACCGTATTAGAAATTGAACTTTTCACACCACTTGCTTCATTCTTGGCGATGATACGATAATAATATCGTTGATTTGGTTTGATTTTATCACCTTTTTGTACATAGCGATTGTCAGAAACACAAGCAATGGCTTTAAAACCTGTTGTACTTTGCGTAGAACGATAAATAGTATATATACTGGCATCCGGCACTTCCTTCCATGATAACGTAATTTGTGGACCACCACTTGCTTTCATGGATGGCTTTGCCAAGTGCATATTGCCACTGACAACCTTACTGAATGCTCCATAATTTGCCTTATTGTTAATGGTTCGTCTAGCTCTGACTTTATAATAATATGTTTGATTTGGTTTACAAGCGTTATTGACGCGATTTGTATAAAAAGTATAATAATTTTCAATTACCGCGATTCTTGTAAATCCCATCGTCGGTGAAGTTGAGCGATAAATTTCATAATATTTGGCTTTTTGTATACTATCCCATGACAAATGAAGATAGGAAGTATTTGCTTCCATTTTCACATTTGGAGTTGCTAACGGCTCCAGCGTTTCCGTTATTGTATTGCTATAAAGTGCTTCGTTTGTTCGTAGGGCTTTGATCTTGTACGTATAGGACTGATTTAAGGCAAGATCTGAATCCATATAGTTAAAGCTGAACACTTTATCTGAATGAGCTATGGTTGCTATTTTTACATAAGCTTTCGTCTTAGCCGTATATCGATATACTTCATAAGAAGTACTGCCTTCTACCGGATCCCAGTTTAATTGTACATATGGATCTATGCCAGAATAATCTATGACATAGGCACTCAGCATGGGAGCTGTCATCGATTGCAGACGATGATTAGTTAATGTGCTTGTAGCGATGAGCCGTGTTCCTGTATATGCCTCGATACGATAATAATACGTTGTATTCCCCTTATTCACCACCCTATCAGTATATTCTAAGTTCCCAACACTGCCTATATAGGTAAAATGTTCTGCATCACCTTCACTGCGATAAATTTTATAAACATCTGCTTCTGGCACCCATTGCCAAGTTAAAGTAATGGATGTCACATTTGATGTGCTGCTGACAGAAAACGGCAGCTGTTTTGCCATTTTATATTCTTGTGCATCAATTCTTTGCATACATACAATAAAAAAGAGAATTACTATTAAACTTCCCTTTATCCAATGTTTAAGACTTTGTATCCTCATCTCATCATCCCCTTGCTATGGTTTATTATAACGCATAGTCCTTCATCTCTCAAGTTTTTATATCATCAGGGTTTCCCAAATAAGAAAACCAGCAAACGATCTTATTCTGCTGGTTTTCATTCTATCTTGATAGTTAAGATTCTTCAAATTGTGAATTATACAGCTGTGTATAGAAGCCATTCTTGGCCATTAATTCTTGATGATCTCCGACTTCCACAATATCGCCATCCTTCATAACCAGAATCAAATCGGCATCACGAATCGTGCTTAATCGATGCGCAATGACAAAGCATGTACGATTTTCCATTAATTTTTCCATGCCCTTTTGAATCAGAACTTCCGTTCTGGTATCTACACTGGAAGTAGCTTCATCCAAAATTAAAATCTTTGGATCTGCTAAGAACGCACGTGCGATGGTTAACAACTGCTTCTGTCCTTGTGAGATGTTGCTGCTTTCTTCATCAATCATCGTATCATATCCATGATCTAAAGTACGAATAAAGTGATCAACATATGCAGCATCGGCTGCAGCCATGACTTCTTCATCTGTTGCATCTAATCTGCCATAACGCAGATTTTCCATAATCGTTCCATTAAACAACCATGCATCTTGTAACACCATGCCAAATAAAGAACGTAAATCACTGCGGCTAAACTGACGTATATCACAGCCATCCACATAAATCGTACCACTGTTTAATTCATAGAAACGCATCAACAGTTTTACGATCGTTGTTTTACCGGCACCAGTAGGTCCAACGATGGCAACACGTTTTCCGGCATTGATATACATCGAGAAATCATTGATGATAATTTTATCTGGTGTATATCCAAAATGAACATTTTCAAACGTCACCATACCGTCAATTAACGATTTTCCATCAGGTGCCGCAATCGGTTGCGGTGTCTTGGTCTCCGCTACTTCTTCCTCTTCGGCCAAAAACTCAAATACACGCTCTGCTGCGGCAGCCGTTGACTGCATGACATTCATTGTCTGCGCCAGTTGGGCAATTGGCTGATTAAAGCTACGAACATATTGAATAAAGGCAGTAATATCACCAATTTCAATAATACCATTCATGGCCAAATAACCACCTAAAATACATACACCGACATAGCCCAGATTACCTACAAACATACTGATTGGCTGCATCAATCCGCTTAGAAATTGTGATTTCCATGCAGAATTATAAAGTTCATCATTAAAAGTCTCAAACTGGGCAATACTTTTTTCTTCCCCATTAAAGGCTTTCATCACCATATGTCCGCTATACATCTCTTCAATATGACCATTGACATTACCTAAAGATGCTTGTTGACGGGCAAAGTATTTTTGTGAATGCTTTACAACCGTTGTTACCAAAATCAAAGATAATGGAATAACAATAAGAGCCATCAATGTCATTTGCCAACTGATGGTCAGCATCATGATTAAAAAACCAAATAGCTGTACAATTGAAGATAATAGTTGTGATAAAGATTGACTTAGTGTCTGCTGAATCGTATCAACATCATTAGAGAATCTTGACAATACTTCACCATGTGATTGTTTATCAAAATATGCGAATGGCAGTTTATTGATTTTTTCTGACATAGATGTTCGCAGATTATAAGATACTTTCTGTGACACGCCTGCCATCATCCAGCCTTGCACGAAATTACAGAAGGTTGAAATCAGATATAAACCAATTAAAAATAGTAATATTTCCGAAATGCGATCAAAATTAATTGCGCCACTTCCTCGTACTTTCGCAATAAAGCCAGTGCTTAATTCGGTTATAGCCTTTCCGCTGATTTTAGGACCTACAACCATAAAAATCGTTGAAAAGATGGCGAATATGAAAGAAATAATAATTTTTACATAATAAGGTTTCATGTAGCTAATTAACTGCTTCATCGTACCTTTAAAGTTTTTAGCCTTTTCAACCGGGCGTCCAGGACCGCGATGTCCTCCCATCGGCCCTTTACGCATTGGTGCAGAAGGACGGTTTGTTTTACTCATTTCCCAATTCCTCCTTTGACAATTGACTATAGGCGATTTCCTGATATACCTCACAGGATTTCATCAATTCTTCATGATTACCGATACCCACAACTTCACCCTTATCCAACACGACGATACGTTCGGCATGCATGATACTGGAAATACGCTGTGCTACCAATAATACCGTGCTTTTTGTTTCTTGACATAAAATATTTAACGCCTTGCGCAGTTTAGCATCTGTTTTAAAATCTAGAGCTGAGAAGGTATCATCGAAAATATAAATTTCCGGTTTTTTCACTAAAGCTCTGGCAATCGATAAACGTTGACGCTGTCCTCCAGATACGTTAGTTCCACCTTGTGTAATCGCTGTTTCATAACGTTCCGGTTTTTCTTCGATAAATTCTAAAGCCTGCGCAATTTCAGCGGCCTTCGCTAATTCTTCCTCAGTAGCATCTTCTTTAGCATAACGTAAATTGCTTTCGATCGTACCCGTAAATAACGTACCCTTTTGCGGCACATAGCCAATATGATCACGCAATTCATGCTGCGTCACATCTTTGACATTCACCCCATCTACATAGATCGCACCCTGCGTCACATCATAGAAACGAGGCACCAAATTAATAATCGTTGATTTCCCTGAACCTGTACTTCCAATAAAGGCCGTCGTCTGTCCTGGTTCCGCAGTAAAGGTGATATTTTTTAAGACATCCTCTTCTGCACCTGGATAACGGAAGGATACATTACGGAATTCAATGCGACCACGCTGATCATCTGCCAAGTGTTTTGGTGCTTGTGGATCTTCGATACTTGGTTTCGTATGCAAAATTTCCGAAACACGTCCAGCCGCTACACTGGCACGTGGAATCATGATAGAAATCATTGTAATCATCATGAAGGCCATAATAATCTGCATGGAATATTGCATGAACGCCATCATATCACCAACTTGCAAGCTGCCAGAATCAATCTGATGACCACCAACCCAAACAATCAGAATGGTTGCACTGTTCATAACCAGCATGATCAATGGCATCAAGGTAGACATTGCACGTGCTGTAAACATGTTTGTCTTCATAATCTTACTGTTAGCTTCTTCAAATTTTTCTTCTTCCTTTTTCTGATTATTAAAAGCACGAATGACTGGCATACCATCTAGCATTTCACGAACGACTGAATTTAAGCCATCCATTAATTTCTGCAAAATCTTGAATTTAGGCATAACAGTCGTAAAAGCCACCATCATGATACTTAAAATAACCACAATAACCAAAGCAATGATCCACGTCATATTGGCATTGGACTGAATTACTTTAATAATCGCACCAATACCAATGATCGGCGCATAAATAACAATACGCAAGATCATAACCAGTACCATCTGAATTTGCTGGATATCATTTGTCGTACGCGTAATTAAGGTATTGGTTGAAAATTTATTAAATTCTGCACTGGAGAAATGCTCTACCTTATGGAAAACATCCTTACGCAAATCACGGGAGAAGCCTGCTGCCACACGCGCTGCTAAAAAGCCAACCGCAACCGCTGCTACCGCAGAGCCTAATGCTACAAACAACATCAATCCGCCTTTCACAAACAAATATTGATATTGTATCGCATCCACATCCATACCCATGGCTTTATATTCATTTCGAACATATTGCGCATTAGCAGTATCTGCTGTGCTTTCCCCCATTGCCTTCATTACTTTATTCATATCTTTCTTCATTTCCTGCAGTTTTTCATGCGGCATCATCTGCATGGCCATGAAGACATCCACACCTTTTGGAAGTTTCTGGATCATCTCCATCATTTCCTTTTGTTCTTTACTAACTTCTTTGCTATCCATTGCATCTTTATCTTTTATCTTATCTACCGCTTGTTCAATGCCCATCACGATTGTTTCTGAGCCAGATAATGCATGCTTGATTGCTGTTCTGGTATCAGCATCAATGTCTTGCAACAGATAAACGTTTTCCTTTTTTAATGCAGGGTAATCATCCTTTGCTTCCTGCTTTGCGGATGCCGGTGTCATGAGGGTATAGTGTTTTTCAAAGAGCTTTTGCTCTTTTTCTTCCATAAACACCTTTAACTTTTGATATTCACTTTCGCGTATCGCTTCTGGAACACCGTCTTCTATACCACCGGCATTAATTCCGATATTTACAATATCAGACATATAATCCGGCATTGCCAGTTCACACATCGCCTGTCCAAATAACAATGCGACGATTATAAGGATCGACATCAGAAACGGTTTCGTATAGCGTCTTAATTTCAGCATTTCCCTGTCTCCTTTCCTTCTTCTTTCTTGCGTTCACATTTGAAAAACGTAAAACCTTTTTCCAAAATACGTACAAATGCTTCTGCATCATCTTCACCAAGTTCAGCGATGAATGCAATGAGTTGCTGTTTCATATGCTCTTCCATTTCCTGCACCATCTGCTTTGCTTCATCACTGACACGAACATACACACTTCGACGATCTGATTCAAGAACGGTACGTTCCACCCAGCCCTTCTTTTCAAAGTTTTTGATGCATTGTGAAACAGCCGCCGGAGTTATCTGAAAATATGCACTGATATCACTCATTTTAACCAAATCGCCCATTTTAATAATGGCATCCAGCATCATGATATCTCGATGTTTCACATTTGGCTGTTTTTGCCCCGTAAAGGCAGCATCACGGCGATGTGTATACACAAGATGTGTTATTTTCCGGACAATATCCATTTCATCCATCGTATCCCTCCTAAAATAGTTAAGTAGCTTAATAGTTAACTACCTTAACTATTATAGTGATATCTTTCAGACAGTCAACCATTTTGCATGACTTCACATAGTTTTCACATCATTATTAGAAAACGAATGCTTACATCATCGAAACATTTTTTCGTTTTCTCGTAAACTATGTAAAGATAAGATCGTATGTAGATGAAAAAAACAGGAACTTTTTACAAAGTTTCCTGTTCACTATAAGCTTCTTCATTCGCTTTTTCTAAAGCGAGAATCGTTTCCATAAAAGAATCCGCTTTTTCCTTAAAATACATGCGGTTGCCATGTTGCTGCACATATTGGAAATGAATTTGGGCTTCCCGCATATCCTGTTCAACAAAAGAGATCAAGCCTAAATAATAGTGAGAATCTACCAATTGAAATGGCATCGCTTGCGCTTGCAATCCTTGCATATAATAAGTTCTCGCCTTACGGAAATCCTGTTTCATCAGATCCAATTTATTTTGAATGCTTGCCAATGCCTGCTGGGCAAACATGTTCATAGGACCTGCCATATTGCCTTTTTTACTTTTCTCACATTCCTGCAAGTGATGTTTTACCATACTTTCATCACCAAGTTGATAATAAGCATATGCCATCAACGTATGATAAGGATATACAAACCCATTACGAGATGGATTGCTGGTAACCAAAACATCAATGGCCAGATGAGGGTCATTAAGATAGATCATGCACTGTGCCAATTGCTGTGTCAATGGGAAATTCTTTTTCTTATGTGCTTTTTTCGCTAACGCAAAGATGGCACTGGCACATGCCTGAGGATCACATTTATCATACAATAGTGCGATAATCGGCTGTAAAGCCTTATTTTTATACTTCGTAAGCTGAAAAAACAGCATCATGTACAACAGACCAGCCGCCATAACAATAAATAAATCTTCTACATACATCAATACAAGAAATAAAGCTAAGATTCCACTGAAATATAAGATATTCACACGAAGCATAATATTCCATGCATTTTTACCATAAATCTCGCAGGTTTCATCATAATGATGATGCAGGCGATATACACGCTCTACCTCTTGTACACTGGTTACGGTATTTTTATCTAGCATGCGCTTTTTACCACGATTCGGCACAGTCAGCCAGCCATAGATACATACGACAAATGCCGGTAACAGTAATACCATGCCTGCTAAAATAATTAGCTCACTTGCCAAAAAGAAAATCATCATAAAGATAAAATAATTAATATTAAAGCGCTGCATCAGCTGAAACATTAACATTAAACCATTCACCAATCCACCAATTGCCAATGCTCCCATAAGGTAAGGAGTCATTGGATCCTGTAAGATTGCTTTATCGCTTGTCACCATTTCTAAAGTGGCAAGTAAACCTTCTCTTTGCCAACCTAATGCCCCAAATACGAGCGCGCCGATGATAACGCCTGTTGTCATATACAGTAAATGTCGTTTACATTCATATTTCCACATAATAGCCTACCTCTTTTACTTCACTGTACCATACTATATCATAAAACCGCCAAAAGCAAAAGAAAAACTCCCTGGACCAGCGGAATTTTTCAATCTTTTTACATCTTCATCTACATCTGGAATCAATACATGTATGCTTAATCACTACTGAGTTCATTTCCATTCATCATATTACGACAACCATATAGGATAATACCGGAAAGCACAAAATTAATGAGCAAATTGTAGATCGTTATGCTATTCATCATTGCTATTGTCAATGTATTTTGTGATATCATATAAATCAGTACCCCGGTAGATGGAATCGCTGCTAAGATCATTAAAAGCATGCGCAACATATTTTCCATCATTACATTGTTACGACTTTTTAAAATACGTAAAGATAAAACGGTCGTGGCAAGAAATAAGAAAGCATAACCACTCAACATAACAAAATATTGCAATGCCTCTTTGAAATCCGGCTGCAAAAGGATATAAGCACTTACGATAGCGATTAACAAGACAAGGAAGGTCTTAATGATAGTAGGAAGCATGACATACCATAGTTTCTTTAATGGGGCATCCGGAATCAGATATATCTGATAATTTTTCATATCCCGCATAAAATCACTATTTTGAATCATGGAAAACATCCAAAAGATCAACATATAGCAATAAAAGCTAAAGCCTAGGCCCATGATGAGCGTTATAACTAAATAAATACCCACAAACATGACATCCTGCATACGAATAAAATCATTCGTTTTCCGCATTAACAACATATTTTTTGAAAAAATAGCTTTCGCCCCTTCTTGAAAAGCAAATTGGACGTCTTTAACCTTACGATCCGCAAAAGAATCCGTCTTGCCTTCTTTTATGGCTTTATAACGCTTGCTGAAAGCCTGAGCATCCGCCATAACATCTTCGACAAAATCCTTGCGATAACAAGACATGCATAAGAAAATCACGATACATGCACCTATCAACAATACGCTGCCAATCAGCATCTTGTAAAAATCATGGGCAACATAGGAAACTAAAATCAGTTTTACCCAGCCAAATACAGGTACCAAATGAAATGGTGTACCCGCGACAAATTCCATACCACTTTTTGTAACATCAAAATCATTTGCTACTAAAACAACAAGGAATATTATGGCAACTAAGAATAGACATGCTAGCGGAATGATACGTATCAGCTTTTTCATTTTTGCATTTTCTAATCCTCTTAAATACAAGTAATATTGGGTGGTCAGAAAAAAGAAATATAAAAGTGATTGCGTCAAAAAGACCAAAAGCAGAAAGCCGCCATCAAATGCAATGTGACTTCCCAACATCACGATCATAAAAAGATTAATCGCGCCAAATAATAATGCTGAAACTACTACACTAACCATCAAATACTGCATGACGGCACTGCGTTTAAATGGTGCAGTAAATAAGTAAAAAGCATCATCTTCCGTGAATAGAGCCATTTTTTTCTGCATCATCATCGTTGTTACCATCAAGGCACTAAATCCGATATTTACCAAAATTACCATAGAAACATCCTGGAGATTTCCCACAGACATCGCAATTTCCGGATGTGATAATGCCATTACAATCAAGGCACCATAAAGCAAAATCATTATAATCGTAAAGATTGCGCTGGAAGGTTTTGAAAAAATATTTCGTATCGTACCTTTTAATTTTAATAAATACAACTTTCCTAATACTTTCATGACGCCTCCCCCACTTCATGCTGCGTAGAAGTAAAAAACAATTCTTTTAAGGTTTGCTCCTGTAACCCTTCCTTACGTACATGGGCGACAATATGCCCCTTATTCATGATATAGGCTTCATCCCATATGGCATCGATGACATCTATGATATGCGTAGATATTAAGATAGCAACCCCTTCTTCTTTAAGTTGTTGGAATAACTGCAAAGTTTCCTCTATACTGGCAGGATCTAAACCAACCATTGGCTCATCCACTAATAACGCCTTGGGCGCAATCAATAAAGCCAGCAGCATACTTACCTTTTGACGCATGCCCTTACTTAGTTCCTTTACCAACTTTTTACGTTTTGATGATAAATCAAACATCGTGATGTAGTGTTCTGCTCTTTCTTGATAATGCTCACAACGATAAGCCTTTCCAATAAACTCTACATGTTCATCTATCGTTAATAGATCATAAAGTACCGGCGTTTCCGGAATATAACCGAAAATGCGTTTTGCCTCTAGCATATCATTGGCATATCCGCCAATCTTAATTTCACCTTGATAACGTAATAAATTTGCAATACTTTTGATCGTGGTAGATTTCCCAGCTCCATTAGGACCTAACAGTACCGTTATCTCACCATCTTTTGCCAATAAACTAATATCATCGACAGCCTTAAACTTCCCATACGTTTTTGTTAAATGTTTTACTTCGATCATAATTTTCTCCTTTTTTCATTTTCCTTTTTCTTATTTCTTAAACAAATATTGTTCCTTGTGATCGCGATACAACGGATATCGCCAATACATAGAAAACAAGGTGGCGATGAAAAGCATCCATGCTCCAAGGCGAAGAAAGCGCCATAGGATATGCAAAGAGGGAACGATATCTGATAGGAACGGCATACTAAGCATAATGAACAGACTGCCTAAACAATAACACATACTGCGTTGAAAGCTCCACATCGTAATGCATAACTTTCGCTTATGTTTGCGAAACTGCGTACCGATCAAAAGCATGAATAAACCTCCTATACATCCACAGCCAAAAGCAAATAGATACATAAATATGGCAGCCTGTTTAATCAAGAAAAAGCTAAACAAGCTAACAAACGCTAATACCAACAATAGATATTTTGCAGTTTTACCGGTACCGGTATATTCTTCACTCAATGTCGCATGATCACTGTGTAAGGGAGGCGTTCCTTGCTTTGCCATAAAAAACCATGTACTAGAGGAGTTACAGGTAATTTGTTCCCATCCTGCTGCCGCAAAAAGATCTAGATATTCTTGCGCGTCTTCTTTCTTTACCTTATTTAGATCATAGCTGAAAATAAGATCTTGTGGTTCTTCTTTATATAAAACATAAGATAAACCACTGAACTTTCTAAAAATCCAGCCATCCAGGGCATATGCATGCAGCATTTCCATCTCTTCTTCTCCACAAAAGGCTAAACCTCCGCATAATATTTGTTTCGTTTTTCTTTTTTCCTTCATACAATCCCCTTCTTTAAAGCCTTATTAGCATCTTCCACCATACGCTCACGCCGTTTCACTTCTTGGCATAAAATACGTTTTCCTTCTTGTGTAATGAGGTAAGTCTTGGTGCGGCTATCACTTGTAAGCTGCTGGATCCATTGCAATTTCGTCAGTTTTTTCAACAGCGTATATAATGTTCCCGGCCCCATCTGCATCATGCCATCACTTAATTCTTCAATATATTTCATGATGACATAACCATAACGCTCCTCTAACAAAGCCAATAATATATAAAACATTGCATCTGTCAGCTGTTCATTTTCCTGCGTTGCCTGTTTTGACACACATATCAACTCCTATTATATCGCAAATGGATATATCCATTACAGATATAGTTTAACAGAACATAGATACTATGTCAAGCAGTCTTACCGCAATAGAAAACCATCTTTTAAATCATCATGCAATGAAAACACGATACTGAAGCAAAATATTAAAGCAAAATGCAGAAACAAAATACAATTACCAGAAACAAGGGTTTATCAGTTCATAATAAAAAAAGAAATCTCTTTATTTGCTTAAGGCAAATGAGGGATTCCTTTTCTAAGATGCTTTTACGATAACACTTATATTTATTCGATAAAGCCTTCCGGCGTACACCTGTGCTTTTGTCGTTTATCTTTTGCGGCTAACCCGATAAAAGTTGTTTCCGCTGGAACATCCGTAATGACCACGGCGTTTGCACCGACTTTCGCATGATCACCAATCGTAATGTTTCCTAAACATTTTGCCCCTGCTCCAATCATAACATGATTCCCCAATGTAGGATGTCGCTTAGCATGCTCTTTCCCCGTACCACCTAAGGTGACACCATGATAAATATGGCAATCATCACCAATTATGGCAGTTTCTCCAATGACTACACCAATTCCATGATCGATCAGTAAACCACGACCAATTGTTGCCCCCGGATGAATCTCAATACCGGTCCAAAAACGGGCAATGTTGGAATTAAAGCGAGCAAGGAAAAACAGATGATGCCGATATAGAAAATGCGATACCCGATGAAATGCCAAGGCTTTGATATGCGGGTATAACAACAGCACCTCTAATTTAGAATGAGCAGCCGGATCATTCTCCAATGAGCGATTTAAGTTATGATTGATATCCTTTAATACGCGAAACATTAGTCAAAATCCAATACGGAAAGATATTTCTCTCCGCCATCCGGTGCGATCGTAACAATCTTTTTATTTGGATAATAGGCAGCTAATCGTTTTGCTAAAGCAATATTGCCACCACTGCTGATACCAACGAGTATACCAGTGGTACGCGCAAAGTTTTTGGTTTCTTCAATTGCTTCTTCATTGCTGATCAACATCACATCATCTGCTAATTCTTTATCGAAATTAGCAGGGATAAAATTTGTGCCAATTCCTTGAATTTTATGAGGTCCTGGCTGATGCCCACTGATGATAGCACTGTCTTTGGGTTCTCCGGCTACACAGCGAATATTTGGATTAGCTTCCTTTAAACGACGAGCAACTCCTGTAAACGTGCCGCCGGTTCCAATGCCGGCCACAAAAATATCCACATCCGGTAATTGCTCCAGGATTTCCTTGCCCGTAGTTTCATAATGAAACTGGGGATTATCCGGATTATCAAACTGTGATAAAGTGATGTAGTTAGGATGTTCTTTCTGTAAGCTTGCCAATGCATCTAATGATCCCTGCATTCCTTTTGCACCTTCGGTTAAAATCAATTCCGCTCCATATGCCTGAATGAGTTTACGTCGTTCCATACTCATAGTTTCTGGCATAATGATAATGACTGGCAAATGATAAATTGCTCCTAACATGGCTAAAGCAATCCCGGTATTGCCACTGGTAGCTTCAATCAAAACACTGTCTTTTTTTATCGTGCCTTTTTCCATAGCCTTTTTCAACATTCCTAAGACAGCACGATCTTTAATACTTCCAGCAGCGTTAAACTTCTCTAATTTTACATAAATATTGGTATTTTCTATACGATATAATGGCGTATTGCCAATTAATTTCAGCGTTTCTTTCATAAACGTTATTTTCCTCCTATTGTTTTACGATATGTTTTTCTTATGCATCTCTTTCGCAACAACATCGTTTCTGAAGCAGGTCATCTGTACATCGCAATCCAACCCTTTCCATACTATATTCTATAAGCTGATGAAACATACAAGTACCTCCTTCTCTACAATAGTATATGCATTCATACAAAGAAAGTCAGTTTTGACGCTCTTTGTTTTTTTATTATGACACATTTCACCAAAAAAAGAAACTGATTTACCATCAGTTTCTGAAAATCAATGTAAATTATTGGAAATATAAGAAATCACTTGCTGGTTATATGAGTGATATTCTTTAACTGGATGGATATGGTTCCATCGGGCTGATTTTTGAATTCGACAAATTCCTTCGTATTCATATAGTCCACAGGTATGATAATTTCAATTCCTTTATCTGTTTTAATCTTCTGTACTTTATCTGAGCGAGTCGGCTTTACATATTCCACCTCAATGGCAGTCGGCACCCCCTGTTTCTTCAACGCTTCTTTAAACTCTGCTTTAGCAAGTGGTTTTTCTGCAAATAATTCTTCTGCTATTTCATCAATTTGAATCGGCTTACTATTTTCGATGTTATCTACCAACATGCTCTTCATTTTCGGAACAATATCAACTTCATCCATTTCATACTTATCACTCATTTCTTCTGTTAACTTGGTGATGCTTTTCACACTTTCTTTATACGAAGGCATTGTCGTACTTTGTAAAATGACCTCCGCATAAAAATTTACCTTTTCACCTTCAATCTCTACCTTATTTTCCACACAACACAGACTTTCATCGGATAGTTCTATAAGAAATGCGCGATCTTTTGCTGTTAACGTAGAACTGATCAATGCTTTGTAAGGTATTATTTCTGTAATTATGGAATCTTCCTCATTTTGAACCGTATGAGTAATACCTTGCGTACAGGCATTATCGAGCACCAATACATAACGACGTTCATCCTTTAATAATAAAGCCACAATAAAATCGCTAACATAGTATTGGGCATGCTCCATCTTTTTATCAAATACATACTGTGCCAATTTCTGCGAAAAGGTTTCAAATGTGATACTATGATCTTTTAATTTCACAAGCAGCTCTTTCACATAACTCGTTTCGCGAAAAACGCCCCTTTTACGAGAGGCACTATGGAATACTTTTTCTGCCTTGCTACTCAACATCTTTGCTATCACATCGTCTTCTTTTTTCATACATCCTTCTGATAGGATACACGTATTGTGTTCACAATCCAAAACATGGACAATTTTCTTTTCAAATTCTAACATCATGCTTCCTCTTTTCCATTTTCTCTGCTATTCATCATACCTTATTTTCATTATTTTGCCTATAGGATGAATTCACAAATTTCTCACATGATTTTTTACACAGAATATGATACATTGATTATATATCAGAAAAAAGGTGGTAATGGCATGCAGAAAGCAATATTTTCCAGAGTAGATCTAACAAGCGATAACGACTTACTGGCAAAAGAATTTGTCAGTTGTATACAAGATTTAATTGAGGTTGACGATGTACAGGAATTAAAAGCCTTTTCTCAGCATATGGATACTTCACGATTTCAACATTCTCTGAATGTTTCTTATTATTCTTTCTTATTCGCACGAAAATTTCGTTTAGACACCTACAGTATCGCACGTGCCGGCTTACTACATGATTTATATTTTTATGACTGGCGAACTAAGAACAATCGTCCCATGGAAGGCAGACATTGTGCAATTCATCCTTTAATTGCTTTAGAAAATGCTAAGAAAACCTGCACAATCAATCCTGTGATAGAAGATGCCATTGTTCATCATATGTGGCCAATGACCCTTCATATGCCTAAAACAAAAGAAGGATGGCTTCTGCAAGCTGTTGATAAGTATTGTGCACTATCTGAAATCATTTTACAAGGTAGCCGCAAAGTTCGTTATTCTAGAGCAGCTGTTTCTTTTTTAACTATTTGCTCTTTCGCAACTCAGATATGGAAATAATACTGTTTATGCATACTGCTGTGAAATATTTTGATATGTGTACTATAATAGGTTCTATATGATGGCATATAGAACCCTTTTTTTATGTTTCCAGCATCCCTTTTTCTTTCAATTTGCCTATCAGGAAATCGCGAAAGCTGAATTCTTCACTATCCTGCATTCCCACAAAATACACGAATTCTACATCTTCGTGTTGAAATAAAAATAGCTCATGTGGATTTAAAATACCTTCCGGATAGTAACATGCCGCATAATCATAAATTTTTTTCGTGGTGGCTTCCTCTTGGATACGACCGCATATCATGATTTTTTTCGTCCCCTTTTTTAAAGTGACGATACTGCCCAAAGGCAGTAATTCCTGTAGATTCGTTTTATTCATATGTACTCCTTTATTGCCTTATCGATCAGTAATTTACTTTTACACGGAAACCCAGACCAGCTAACAAACTGCCTTTTGCTCCAAATGAAAATTCTCCTTTTTTACTGGAAAACTCAGCTCCTGCTCCGATAGCACCTAATTCACCAGTGCCAGTTGCTGTTATGCTCACGCCCAAAATCGTTATGCTGCCTTTTACTTCACCTTGTACTGCTGCTGCACCAACTTCACCCTTTAAAGTAAGCTCTTCTTTATTTAAGACAGCTGTCCCTTCCGCCTTAACAACACCAACTCCCACACTTGCTTCACCATCCGCGTACACATAAGAATTACCTAAATGAATATCGGCAACTGCCTGTGCCAAGGCTGCTTTTGCCACCAAGCTGACGGTTAGTGAAGGAGAGAAACCTTGATTATCATACAACGAAAACTTAGCATCCCCACTGACACTGGCACTTCCAACACTCGTTGATAAATTTCCTTGCGCATACGTTTCATGAAATCCCACAGAAAATTTCACAACATCCAGTCCAGCATAAATCCCTGCACAGACACCATTTTGCAAATAACTAAACAAGGATTTATCTTTGCGAAAAGACGTATGCCAGCGCATAGAATGATCCATCGTGTATGTTTGATATTGCAAATGATCACTTATCGCCTTTGCTTTGCTGCTCAATGACGATTCCATATTTTCATAAGCTGTTGCACTCGTTTTTAAGTGTGTACAAAGTTGTTGCTGTTTTGTTTGTAAAAGTGAAAGTGATCGTGATAACTGTGACAACACATGAGGTTGAATAACATCACTAGTTACCTTTTGCAGTTTTTGTAAATCCTGATACAGTTGTGACAAAGGAAGTGTCTGCAGCAATAGCTCAGCATCTTTCAGCCTTCCAGTATTAATACATGTCAATGCATGTTAAATGGCAAATATTTTACTATTTTTTATATCTGCAGCCACCTTCTTTGCTGTTGCAGTTCTTTTAACATAGAACGAATCACTTGCAATAAAAGCGAATTTTCATTATTATCTTCAACTGTCTGCAAAATGACAGTCACCTGATTCAGCAGTTGTTCACATTGCGTCAAATGTAATTCATAAGCATAGCTGTATGCATTCATTTAACGAAATTGATCTGCTCCGGCCTGTAGCTGCTGTTCCAGTGTATGATAGGTATCTACCGTCTGATCGAGAAAACGGGCATAAGATTCTACAACACTTCGATAGTTATCAAAAACGGGGAGTAAACTGTGAAATCTTGTTCGCAAAGTTTCTGACGCCGGACTCTGCCAATAAGCAGCCAACTGATTCATTGTCATACTAATATCTTGCAAACAATGATTCAATTTCTGATTTTGAGTACGGATGGCAGCGGCACAGCCTTGAACTTGTGCCAGCGTGATCGTTAAAGTATCCATGTATACGCCCTCCTAATTTATTAGATGCCGTGCTTGTTGTGCACGTTCATTCTGTGTATTGCGATATGCCCTAGCCGATGCTTTTAAAAATTCTGCATACTCCTTCATCAAATTTCGCATTGAGGCAAAGTCTTTCACAAAGCCATTAATTTGCTGAACAAATGCCTGATTATCCTTTCCTTGCCAATTATTTCCCATCGTTTGAACATCTTGAAACAAACGACGATATTCACGTTCATAATTCATATACATCTGTTCTATGTGAGAAGCGCTTGCCTCTAGTCGTGCTGGATCTACATTGATTTTTACACTCATGATAAACTACCTCCTAAAATAAATATATACAATCACCGCTTTGGACCCTTGCCTCTTTTATTGTGCTATCCTTTCTAAGCACACAGTTATTGCTAGCGTTATACAACAAGATTGGCTTTGGTATCCATACTCCTTTCTCTACCTGTTGCATCGCTGCTTCATATAAAAGCTGCATCGCCTGTTGAATCGTCAAAGAAGATGCCAGACCTGCATCAAAACGCATTTGCACGACTGGTAGGCACGTCTCCACCAAAATTCTTTCATCCATGTTGATCGTCCTCCCATACACGTATCCATCGTATTTCCCCCTTTCGATACCATAAAGCTTCGTGCTCCTGTAATTCTTTATCCATACATGCCATAGGCAGTTTCAATATTGATGCTGCTTCCTGCAATCCTTTTCCAATCCACAAAATATCCCCTTCATACAAAGCCTGCACATACCATGGCAACAATTGCAGCTCGCTAAGTGTTGTAAGATTTTGTAGTAATACTGGTATGCGCTGGTTTTCTTGTTGCGGTAAGGAAGATGTACCTTGATACAGCGATAAGTGTTGGGCATAACTTGGGAAACGTTGTTTCCATTCATTAAGATAAGCGATAAACGCATTTGCATATTGAAAAGCCTGACATATGAAAAGATAGGAACATGAATCGAGCATTAACCAACAATCTTCTTTACTTTCTATATCTTTTCCTAAAAACAAAGCATCACTACGGTATTGCGTTGATATATGTTTGGGAAGGATAGGAACAGCATATACACTTTGTCCCTGTGTTTGGGCAAGCAGCAATTGTTCTTGTATACTGTTTGCATATGGATAAATTTGAAATAGCATCACGCGCTGTTGCCTGATAAAAAGACCACTGCCTTTTTGTGCCATAGGCCGCAACGAAGTATCTTCTAATAAACAGGCATACTCACTTGAATCCGGCAGTTGCAAAACATAACGTTGCGCGAAATAAGTAAGAAGACGATAAGGTAATAAAGCGATTGCAGTAACACTCATGAAAATATGCACAAAAGGCGTTTTTAAAAATACGGAAGTTAATACATCATCCAGTTGCGGATAGCTTTCCTTCCATTGCTCATAGCCATGAATGATAAGCAATATATGCTTTGTATCATCCTGCCATAAGGTTTCATGTTGCAGCTGATAAAATAAACTTTCCACATATTCGTTATCTTTCATACACATCACATTCGCAACTATATCTAATTGTTGCAAAACCTTTAACT
Organism: Longicatena sp. 210702-DFI.1.196; assembly: GCF_020563125.1. NCBI lineage: Bacteria > Bacillati > Bacillota > Erysipelotrichia > Erysipelotrichales > Erysipelotrichaceae > Longicatena > Longicatena sp. 210702-DFI.1.196. The sequence continues at coordinate 37,199 of NZ_JAJCPX010000015.1, forward strand.
TGGTGGCAAAACCATCCAAAACATAAATTGCCGATAGCTCCCTGTACGCAATTCTCGCGCATTCCCATAAGAATTTCTCAATAAATATCGTTTTCCCACTCCCTTGCTTTCCCACAACCAATGCATGTGTCATGTTCACAATAGGAAATAGAAATGGAAATTGCTGACGCTTGCTGATATCATCCGCCATTCCCAAACAAGGCTCACTTTCTGTACATAAACATTCTTGTACCTTAAACGGTAATGGAGCATGCAAAAAGAACGGGCGCTGATCATCTGCTACTTCACTTTGTTGTTGTAGATAATGACAAATAACATCCAGCTGGGTATGCAAGGAAGCTTCCTGCTTTTTTAACTGTTGCTTATGGATGATTTCAAATTGATCGTTATATAAGCAAATATCCTGTGCTAAAGGTTTTTGATATGTTGTTTCCGGATGATACGGGGCTTGCGTCCAACTGCTTATTCCTTGCAAATATAGCTCATCATTTCCCACCTGCATATAAAATTCACCAGCCTGTTGAAGATTACATGCATCCTCTTTTTTTAACATATCCATACTATCGCTTTTATCCTGCACCTTTAAACATATATGAAAACGCGCATTGCTCCATATTTGATCATCGATGATGCCATATGGCTTCTGTGTAGCCAATACCAAATGAATGCCTAAACTTCGACCAATGCGCGCTGCTTGTTTTAATTGTTCCATGAATTGTGGCTGTTGAGTTTTCAATTCAGCAAATTCATCAGCAATCAGAAACAGATGTGCCAAAGGTTTTTTTACAAGAGCTTCACGATAATAGTGTTGATAAGCATCCATATCTACCGTAGCCACATCAAGCTGTCTTTTAGTATCTTGAAACAACTGCTGACGATATTTCAATTCCGCATCTAGCGCCTGCATAAAGCGATACATATTCCCTTCTTCTAGATTCGTCATACAATATGCGATATGTGGGACATTGGCAAATGCGTTTGCCATCATGCCACCTTTGTAATCTATCAATACAAAACTCACTTCTTCGCAGCTATAACAAACACATAATGACAATATATATGTCATTAAAAATTCACTTTTTCCTGATCCCGTCATGCCGGCAATCAAACCATGTGGTCCATGGCGGCTTTCATGGGCGTCTAAATACACCATTTCACCATGTTGATCTTTTCCCACAATGACAGCTAAAGAACGTTTTTGCTTTCTTTGTTTCCAACGATGTAATACATCTAGTTGCGATACATTCCCACAATGATACATAGACAGAAACGACAGTTTCGTACTTGTTACACAAGACATTTTGGTATAGCTGTCGATAACTTGAAAATTATTTTTTATGACATCATCTGCACATGGAAAAGGCTGAAATGATATGCTTTCACCAGCTTGCTGAAGATATGCCAAATCACGCCGAGGCACATAACAAAGTGTTTCCATTGCCGATGCTAAAAAAGTTTTTTCCTTTGCTTGTTGTAAAACATGTAGAAATGCATATTGCTTTATGTATTCATCAATGGGAAGATAGGACATCTTAGAAGATGTAAAATAAACCAAAAGACATGTAATATTCTGTTGTTGTAACTTTTGCAGGCTATTTAATAAATAGGATACCGACTGGCGATCAGTTATAAGTAAACGTTGTTGATCTAAGAAAACATGAGGTAAAAAACGTAAATGCCACGCTCGTGTCAGATATTCATCGCCAATTAAAAAAAGTTTTAATTGTTTTGGTGAGTGCGTCAGACATAGTTGCAATACCAATTGCAAGCTCATCCATAAACTCTCTTCACCCCAAATGGCTAGACTACGGTGCTCACCAAAAGAATGCGTAATCGTCTGTTGAAGCTGTAACGTAGCTTGCTCAATAAAACGGGAAAACGCTTTTGTTATAGATGTCTCATACAGCGACAACTCTTGTTGTTGATAGTTCAAAGGCACTTGCAAGCTCATCCTAGTTTCCCCTAACAAGACATCTAAAAAGCCGTTCGCTTGCTTTGTTAGAAACCATATTGGATGCGCCTGCTCTTGCAGCTTTTCATTTCCTAATAACCAAAGCTGTTTTTGCTTTATCATATAAGCAATTTTAGCACTGACCTGATCCTCTATACTCTTTTGTTTTTTTTCTAAATAGGACAAATACACGGTTTCATATTGTCGTTGTTTTTGAAGTTGTTGTCGTTTTTCAAAGGAACGACTTATGATTGGCCACAATATGGTTGAAAGCGCCATACTGGCAGCCATGACCAAAGAAGGCATACTTTGCCATATAGATTGTTTCAGTATGATTGCTTGCATCCATGCTGATATCCCCATCACAATTGATGAAATGCCCATCGTTAAGGAAGGCCCTAGGGAAAGCCATAAGGGAAGCTGATTTTGTGGCACTTTGTCATTCGGTGGTTCTATGGTAATTGGCTCTATCGAAAATTTTGGAAAATGGACACTACTTTCCTTTAAACAGAATTGCTGTGGAGATAACGCTTGTTCAGTAGGCAATTGATAATATGAGAGATTTCGCACGCGGACACCTTCTAACATCTGCACCATAAAAAAATCATGACCAAATACCAGCTGCAACCCCATGATATGAATAACATCGCCACATTGTAGCTTTATTTCTTTCACACGTTGCTGATTCACATACACACCATTACGACTTTGCAGATCACTAAGCACCCATTGTGTTTGCTCACAACGCAATAAAGCATGATGAAATGATACATAAGGTTGTTCATACTGAATTTCACAATCTTTTCCACGACCAATGAGAATTTGCTTATATGATAAAGCGTAATAACGAAATTGGGGCATAGTATCATATTGCTGTAATAATAAACGTAAACTTGGCTGTCCATAAAATTGATGAATATGTGCTCTTTTCAAAAAGCCTTCACAAAGCTGCTTCGCATCATAAAACTGTTGATTACCATACCAATGCCAGCCTAGCTTACTATCCCAGCTTACCTCCATCACAGGTATGCGTTCATCTTTTGATTCTAAATACAGCCAATACTTGGCACGCTCTTTTATAAGTAATTCAATTTGGGTAACATTTTCTTTGGTATATAAACAAAATGAGCTATGTAAACACAATAACTCTGCTGCTTGCCTATTCATGAAGAAACCTTGCTATGATAATAAAAGCACTGATTCGCAAAAGCGATTTTATCACCATCCTGTAGCCTTTGTTCATGAATCTTTTCCCCATTCACAAAGGTTCCATTAGAGGAATGCAAATCTTTTAAAAGGTTTTGCGAACTTTCCATCGCCGCATGATACGCTGATACTTCCAACGCCTGTAAACAAAGATCATTATCCGGGCTTCTTCCTATCGTAAAAGGTTCTTTGATTAAGATAATTCGCTCATGACTATCCACATTTTCCAAATAAGGTATTGTTTCTTCAAATAAAACCACAGTTTGCGCATAGCTGTCCTCTCTCTTGTCTATTGTCGAATATGCTTCTTCTTTCACTTGATGATTATGCGCAAACTCATTTGGAAAGCTTGGAATATCCACTTTATCCAATCTTCTGTTACTTTGATCTTCTGCCTTTTCTATTACCTTTTCTTTATCCTCCATAGCTGCTCGTATAGCATCACTATTTGAATTTTGATCTTTCTTTCCCTGTCTGCGTTTCCTCTTTTTTATTTTAACCTTATTCGAAGCTTTGTCAGATGTATCTTCTTCTTTCATCTTTTGTTGTGTCCCACAGTACAGCCTTTCTTCCTGAATGGAAATTTCCGGCAGAATACTGGGATAAACTTGTACATTAGGTAGATCTCTTACATAATAAGCCTCCTTCTCTTTATGCCATATGCGCTGCCACCAAGTTAACTTTGCCATCGTTTGTTCCTGTAATGCATGCAATTGTTGTAACAAGACAGGCAATGTGAATTCTTTTTGTTTTAATATTTGAACCAATAATCCAGCTGTTTCATAATCTTCATTCGTATGTACCGCACTCAACAACTGTTTAACAAAGGCTTTTACTTCCTCTTTTTGAAATAACCAACCATCTTCTTGTAATGGCAAAACAAGAAATTTTAAATGCTTTCCATCAGCTGATAAAAAAATATATTCTACATCTAAACAGATGGGTTTGCTGGCATTGACACGAACCATATCTTCTAAAATGAAAAGCAAAAAAGCAAGAAATTCTCCCTTTTCAAAAGCATGTTGCTGTAAATAAGAACGTAATGTGAGATGTCCCTTTAGATCATAATACAAACGGCTTTTACTTCGGTAATCACGTATACAAAGTAAACAGCTTGCATCCTCATGCATTTTCTGAAACAGATAGTCATCAAAATCAGCCAGACGTTTCAACTGAACTTCTAAAAAACCATCTTCACGTTTTTCCATCTTTTTCAGCTTATCATTCATTGCTCTATCCCCCTTCACCTTGTATATACGTTTTAAAATCAAAAAAACGTAATTTTTAATGATTTATTTCATTTTTTTATTTTAGGTTCATAAAAACTGATAACAAATACGGTCAAATCATCATCCATGTCATAATGAATGATCTCTTTTTATCTACTTGTTTTTTGTGTATAATAATGACATTAGAAAAGGAGAGTTGCCATGAAGGATAGGAATCAATTCATACAGTACATTGCCATTGTTTTGATTTGTATAATAAATCTGGGAACCTTATGGTACTGTGCTCCCCTAACAGAAAACTTATCTTACCTTGGAAATACATTACATCATCCTGTATATTTAATAATATGGGCAAGCAGCGCTGCCGCCTATTTTTTCTGGTATACAATGAAACTCATGCAAGCGTTACGCTATACATCATCTTTGGGTAAGTTTTGCTTAGGTGTTGTCTGTATCATCATGATCATATCTGTCTGTCTTCCCTATGATCCTATGCAATATCCTCAATTATCCAAATGGCATACACGGCTTGCTATGTGGTCAACCATTGGCTATGTCCTGTTATTCTTTCATTTTCTTTTCGATACATTTAAAAAAGATTATCGCTTCTTTAGGAAAGCTTTTCCTAAATATTTTACCCTTGTTGTATTTGACAGTTTGCTTTTTTTATTAAATGGAGGCGTTTCTACTTTATTAGAAATATCTTTTACGATTGGCATGAGTCTGTTCCTGTCGTATTTACTACATGAAAATGTACCATCTAAATAGCCTAAGCTATTTTCGTCTAGTCCACTACATCCATCACATAACAAAAAAACGTATATCCTCATTCCTAATGAATGATTCTATACGTCATTATTATGCTAAAACAGTTATTTTTTCGCCTTATTCATAACGAAATTCCTCACGGAATAATTCATCTATCGACTTGTTGCTTTCCTGACGAATTTCTTCTACTTCTTTATTCAAAACAATTTTACCTTTCTTAATGAAAATAACATTACTGAAAATTCGTTCAATATCAGCAATCAAATGTGTGGCAATTAAAATGGTCTGCTCAGGTGAATAATTTTCCAATATCGTATCTAAGATCACTTCACGTGCCGCAGGATCAACACCACCAATTGGTTCATCTAAGATAATCAGCTTAGCTTTGCGGCTCATGACCAAAGCCAGTTGAAACTTCTCTTTTGTTCCTTTCGACATCGTTTTAATCCGCACATTTTCCTCAATCTGGAACTTTTTCATAATTTCCAGACATTTCGCATAATCAAAATCAGCATACATATCCATAAAAATTGATAATGCATCCTTAACCTTCATCCAATCTGAGAAATAAGGTTCATCAGGTAAATAAGATACGATTGCTTTCGTTTCCGTGCCAATCGCTTTTCCATTGATTTTTACAACACCGCTATAATCCTTTAACAATCCCGTCAATATTTTGATCAGAGTTGTTTTACCACTGCCATTTGGTCCTAACAAACCAACAATCTGTCCGGGCTGTAAAAATATATCTATATCATGTAATGTCGGCTTATTACCATATGCTTTATTTAATCCGCAAATCTCAACAAGATTTTCCATTTTGTAATCGCTCCCTTATCGTTTCCATCAATTCCTCTTCATCAAATCCATATTCATGTATTTCTCTTAGAAATTGATCTGTTTTCTCTTTCATCATTGTTACTCTTAATTTTTGTATACGTTCAATATCATCACATATAAAACGCCCACTCGTTCGTTCGCTTGCCACGAGTCCTTCGCGTTCAAGTTCACTTAACGCTCTTTGTACCGTATTTGGATTTACACCATAATCAATTGCCAATTCACGTACAGAAGGAATTTTTTGTGATGGTTTATAAGTTCCTGTTATGATCAATCGTTTTATTTCGGTCATAATTTGTAAATAAATTGGTAGATTTGTATCAAAGTCCATCAAGATCACTCCTTTTTAGTACTCACCATTTTTCATACGTTTTACTGTATGCAGACATGCTGCTATAATAATCAGCAAAATGAGGATACCAATCAGATAAAATGGCCATCCGATCGTAAAATAATCAAAGACCAGATATCCGGTATACAAATACCAAAAGGAAAATAGCAGAATCAACGCAATAATAAGTACTTTTTCCTTAAGATCCTTCATCATTCTACCTCTATTTTATGATCTATCAAATACTTACCTGAGAAGAAATACAAACAAACTAACAATAATTCCCAGCCACATAAAATGAGTAATTTCGTCATATCTGTTAACAATGTCGTATTTATATTTTGTCCTATCATTGCATTGCTTGTGACCATTTGTAATAAAGAACCTTGTCCGGGATTGATGAACATGTTCATAATCTCCGATGATACCCAAGAAATAATTAAAAACAGCACAATAGCAATAGGGACACGGAAACGTTGGATATGTGTCGTATGAGTAATATCAATTACAAGATATAATAAGGTAATACTTTCCACAACACCTAGCACAGTGTATACCGCATATAAGATTGCTCCCCATGAAATATGGATATGCGAAAATGCCTTAAAAAGGAGCTGTAGATCGAAATTGTCGACAGATAAACCAATGACAATAATGGAGGCAAGGATAACACCATAGGATAGTGCAAACCAAATAAGCCCTACCAAAATTTTTACAATTAACAGCTTTGTCGTAGATACCGGTAGTGTATGGGTTAAATATGCCGGTTTGGCAAACATGGATGTATGATAATTTTTAATGATGACATACATCGACATGATTAGGATAACACATAGCAGCAATCCATAAATCAATGTTAATGTTACCACAAACATTGAATCTATACTTGGATTGATCATCACCGCCAATAATAATGTGATTGCATATAAAATAAGAAAACCTCGATATGAACATTTCAATTCATGTTTACATAATTTCCAAAACACTTTTATTCCCTCCTTGTTTCTTACTAGATGTATTATTGTATTAATCATCTAATACAATAATACATTGATCTGCCAGTTGTGTCAACCATTATTTCACTTGATATGTGTTATGGAAAATAAAGATCACTAACGTTATGGATAACGTATGAATTGTTTCTCCTTTTTATATAGCGTCGCAATTCCCAAAGATTATCTTAATTTCATAACTATTGTTTCATATCTCTGTAGGTTATCTTGTAAAAAAACCTCATGACATTAACATCATAAGGTTATTAGATTACCAATCAATGAGAAATTATATAAGATGTTTCTTATTTTTCTGATGAATAAGTAATAAACATATACCACAGCCAAGAAACCAAACCAATACATATAGCCATAATCGTAAAATCGTTATACTGCCAAATTGGAAAAACAATTGTGATGTATACCCCAAATTATCAAATATCCGCATTAACAGATAGGATGGAAACCAGACATTGAGATTGGTACTTTGCAACGTAAAGATATTATAGATGGGTAATATCGTCAGCATTAAAACACTGACCCCTGCAATATACGTATTTTTTACATAACGTGATATTGTTAAACATGTTAATGTCAATGCTGTATAGCCAACCAACAATGCAAAACACACGATTATTAAAAGTTCCCCATTCGTAAAAATATAAGGTACGATGCTATTGGCAGATACATCACCGATGCCATAATAAAACATCTGTAAGTCAAAACCACCATACCGTAGATAATTAACCAAACTGGAGATAATTGGTATCAGCATAGGAATCAATACGCCAATAGTCAAAGCGACAATGAGTTTAGCGATAGATACTTTTTTCCATCCAGCCTTGCTTGTACAAAGATATATCATTGTTTGTTCACTTGATTCTTTGCTGTAAATATTGCCTAACAAAATACTGATGAGCAATAGAACAAGAAAATTCACTCGCATGATTTCATCAAAATATTTATTAGCTAGGATGGTGGGATGATAGGTCTTTGACGCATTCAGAAAGCGGGTATTTAACGTATCGTAGTACATCGCATTAAAACCATTACACTCTTTCAAAAAACACTGTGTGGAACCTTGCTCAGCTTTTTCTTTGGTATAAAGATAATCTTGACGGTTCGTTAATATCACCGTATCTGGAAACATTGCCTTAAGATCGGATACCTCTCTTTCATCAGTATAAAGATAATGTATCGTAAAATCTTCCAGTCTTACAATCGACTGTTGCTGGGTATCATCTTGACTCATAACGTTCCAATCATTCAACATTTCTTGCGTCAAAGTGTGCTCTTCATATGCCTTTACAAGTTCTTTCCAGTGTGTACCATACGTTACCTTCATATAATTTTCATCCAAAGAACGACTAGAATTATAATGCTCTTGATCAATCTCATTGTAATGGATGGCGCCCATCTGTTTCTGTAACTCTTCAAAGCTTTTGTTCGCAAAGTTTTGTTGTTCTTTCACCACATCGAGATGTTCATCGGATACGAAATAATAGTCTTTTATATCCGTTGTTACATTCGTTTTAATCTGGTAAGCACAGGCCGCTAACAACACCACGAACAGCAATAAATTGGAACGGCTTTTCGCTAACTTTTTCCATTCATAACAAATTAGTTTCCACATATTCAGCCTCCTCATGAAAATAAGATAAATATACATCATCTAATGTTGGTTCTACAACAATTGAGCGCTTATCTTTCATATCGTCACTTAACAAACGAAACAGGATACCTTCACTTACTCTTTTACAATTCACTACTGTGTAATTTTTTTCAATAATTTCTCGCTCATTTTCTGCTGTTAATAATTCATAAACGTGTCCTTTTAATTCTTGCAATGTATCTGTTACTGTCTTTTGGAAGAGAATATGCCCTTCTTTCATTAGCAAAATATCATCTGCTATATTTTCTATGTCACTGACGATATGAGTTGAAAGAATCACAATAGTATCTTTTGCTAAACGCGATAATAGCTGCCGCAAGGCAATACGCTCTTTAGGATCTAAGCCACTGCTTGGCTCATCCAATATCAATAGCTTAGGATGGTTTAACAGGCTCTGTGCAATACCGACACGCTGTAGCATACCACCAGATAATTGACGCAATTTCTTTTTGGACTGTTCTTTTAGACGTAATAACTCCAATAGCTCATCAATTTTCCGTTTTGCATAATCAGCTTCCAGACACTTTAATACGGCAATATATTGGAGAAATTCAATTACTGTGAAATTCATATAAAATCCTGCATTTTGCGGTAAATAGCCCAAATGAAGAATGTATTCTTCATAATTTTCCATAATATTTTTAGCATTAAAGGTAACTATACCTTCACTTGGTTTTAAAATACCACACAACATCCGCATAAGTGTTGTCTTCCCGCTTCCATTTGCTCCTAATAAAGCATGAATACCTTCTTGCAAAACAAGATTCACATCGGCAACCGCTGCCTTTTCTTTTGTATAAAATTTGCTGAGATGATGTGTCTTAAGCTCCATAATGAATCCTCCTTTGTAATTTTAAGCCATATCGATATGCGGCAATCAGAAATAATACGGTAGAGAACAATGACACAATAAGTGTTTGGATCCAACCTAACTGCAGTGCACTACTGTTAATCAAGATTGGATGAAAGAAATTGCTAAAGAACAAAAATAATATTATATAGCTGATGAAAGCTGTATAAAGTCGTTTGATTCTGTTTAAGAAAAACAACATACAACCATGTGCCAGGAATAAAGGTATTAAGGCTAATTGCATGATTTCTAACATGGAGATGTCCATACGTAGATAGCCAACTATTGAAAAGCTTAGAAAACTAATGAGGTGTATAATAAGAAACGTACACATATGCAAGATAAAGCGTTTACCTTCATGAATTGGAAGTGCCTGCATTAATTCTTCCATATCATTATTTTTAAATTCATATAATTGATAGAGAAAATAGGACCCTAGTAACAGATAATACAGCAACACGATTCCGATTTTCATTTGTTCTGAAAAAAGTAAAAAATATAGTAAACAGAGTAAAAAGAAGCCATATACTACACTTATACGTTTAATTTCTAATTTCGCAAATTGACGATAGGCTGTTTTTTTACTGACGAACCAATTTTCTTTGTGTTTCATTAGTGTTTGGCATTGCGCTATCGTTTTTTCCATTGCCTTTTCATCATATTGCCGCAATTCTTTCCAATGTATTCTCATAGCCATTCCTCCTTTTTCATATACGTTTTAAGTTTTTTTAAGCCCAAACGAACACGCGTTTTTACCGTAGATTCACTAATGTTTAGTAATGTTGCAATCTCTTTACTTTTTAATTGTTCAAAGTATTTTAACAATAATACATCTTTTTGTTCATCCGGCAATTTGTTAAGATAAAAAATCAATCGTTGTCGATCGTATGTATCTTCTGTTTTTTCATCAGCAATTTCCAAATCATCCGGCAATGCTATTTCTTTGTATTTCGCATACCAACTATTGCACTGATTGATGGCAATTCTTAGTAAATATTGTTTGGTTTTTCCTTGAAAGGTGTAGGAGTCAATATGTTGTGTGAAACGGATAAAGACTTCTTGTGTAATATCTGCTGCAATATCACGATGTTTGACACGTGCATAGACATAGGAATATATCTGTGGATAATATTGACGGATCAACGTATCGAGTGCATTCACATCGCCATGTCGTATGTGTTCTATGATTGTATGTTCTTTCATAGCAGCCTCCTCATATAGTTAACTGATAAATCAGAAAAAAAGTTTTCTTTTAATCGTTTTTTTTATGCGTGTCGTAGTAACGCCTATTTTGAAATACAATAAGGTGTGTACGATTATGGATGTGCGTTTGACTACCCTGTTAGGAACGAAGTGCACTTGACGAGATCAATTGAGCATAAAATTGCGTTCATCCTGTCATCCATACGGGTAAGCAAGGTCGCGGGAACGTTATGAAAATAGCCCCCGCCACGTCATACCCAAGTAACATGTTCATGATTGGAAAACCGGTAGGTTTATTTCTCCGCCATTGTACAGGCAGAGCAGCCCTCACGTGCATGTTGCATCCTTCCCCCGCCACTTTTTCGAATAGACGTTAATGAGGAATGTAAGCAACGGACATATCCGAATGTTCAATTCCACACAAAAAAAACCGCCTCATCTAGAGACGGCCAGTTATTCAAATGGTGGTCCCGGTCGGAATTGAACCAACGACACACGGATTTTCAGTCCGTTGCTCTACCGACTGAGCTACGGGACCATTTGGTTGCGGGGGAAGGATTTGAACCAACGACCTCCGGGTTATGAGCCCGACGAGCTACCAGGCTGCTCTACCCCGCGATGTTTAATGAGCGATTCGGTTTTCACATATTTGAATAACGTAATGGCGGAGGAACTGGGATTCGAACCCAGGCGCCAGTTTCCCGACCTACCGGTTTTCAAGACCGGACCCTTCAACCACTTGGGTATTCCTCCAAAATATAGTTTTATTTTGGTGGACCCTGTAGGACTCGAACCTACGACCGACCGGTTATGAGCCGGCTGCTCTAACCAACTGAGCTAAGGGTCCATTTAGCCAAATTGGTGGCGGGGGCGAGACTCGAACTCGCGACCTTCCGGGTATGAACCGGATGCTCTAGCCAACTAAGCTACCCAGCCAAATAATGGTCGGGATGACAGGATTTGAACCTGCGACCCCTTGATCCCAAATCAAGTGCACTACCAAGCTGTGCTACATCCCGATATAAATGGCGCGCCCAGTAGGAATCGAACCCGCAACCTTTTGATCCGTAGTCAAACGCTCTATCCAGTTGAGCTATGGGCGCATTTATGAAACCATTTTTTCTTTTGCACTTCATCAGTGCCCTAATATAATAACAAATAATTCCTACTTATGCAAGTGTTTTTTTCAATTTTTTAAAAACTTTTTTGAATCTTTTTACGGCTCTTTTAAAACCCTTTATTTAAAGCATTTTAACATCATCAGGAACAGCTACAAAGGCCGTTCCTGACTACTTTTTTTATCTTTCGTTGCTTTAATAACCTTCTGTCGAGAAAACTCTTCGCGCTCTTTTTCCTCTAACGCATCACTAATGAATTTAATATTTCCTTCAAAATCCGGTATCACGATATTCTTCAACGCATTTGCTCGCTTTTGCGCCTTGCGAATAGCATTTGCCAAGCGATAAACACTATTCTCAACCTCCGCCAAAACAACGGTCAGCTCCTTCACACGATAAAAGCAGCGATACGCATAATCCAATTTAGAATTCGCATGTTCTAAACCATAACTCAAAGTATAATCCGGCTTATCATAAGAAATCTTAGGAATTTCAACACCCATGACACTGCGATAACTCACATGTATACCATTATCGATAGGAACTGCTTCAACCAGATCACTGATAACACCCAACGTCATATTCGCTTGCTGTAAAGCCGCATATGCACGTTGATAAGTCTCAGTTATTTCATCACGTAACATTTTGACATCATCCAGTAAACCCATCATTTCACGCGTTAAAATATTCCGTTTACGATCCATAAGCTCATATCCCATATGAGCCAGCGCATTCGACTTTTTCGTCGCAATCAGATTTCCCTTCGTAGGAAATACCTGTTTATTTGCCATGACTACTCACCCTCATTCGCCAGTTCACGGATAATTGGTTCCTCTTTGATGTTGAAACGTTTCACAGCACGTTTGTGATCATAAAACTTCTCCAACACCTCGTTATCTACACGATCTAGTTCCGCTTTAGGTAAGACAGAAATCAGATCCCAACCTAAATCCAAGGTTGTTTCAATACTTCGATTATCCTCAAAACCTTGATTCAAGAAATACTGTTCAAATAGATTTCCAAATACCATATACTGTTTATCTGCATCACTTAACTCATCCTCACCGATAACGGATGCCAGACTACGCGCATCCTGTACCTTGGCATATGCTGCAAACAACTGATTTGATACATCAGAATGATCTTTACGCGTATAACCCTCACCTATGCCATCCTTCATCAAACGGCTTAAAGACGGTAAGACACCTACTGGTGGATATACTCCCATTTGATTCAGATTACGATCTAACACGATTTGCCCTTCTGTAATATAACCAGTCAAATCGGGAATTGGATGCGTAATATCATCATTGGGCATCGTCAGAATAGGAATCTGTGTCACAGAACCTTTTGCATCCTTAATGATTCCTGCTCTTTCATATAAGGAAGCCAAGTCAGAATACAGATAACCCGGATAACCTTTCCGTCCTGGGATTTCACCCTTACTGCTAGAGAACTCACGCAGTGCCTCACAATACGATGTGATATCCGTTAAGATAACCAATACCTGCATGTCATGCTCATACGCCAAATACTCTGCGGCAGTTAACGCGCAACGTGGTGTTAACGTACGTTCTATGATTGGGTCGTTTGCTAGATTGACAAACATGACAACCTTTTCCATGACACCAGCCTCTTCAAACGAACGCTTAAAGTAATCTGCCACATCATTTTTTACCCCCATGGCCGCAAACACGATACAGAAATTTTTACCATCTCCATCTGATATCTTTGCTTGTTTTACAAGTTGTACTGCCAATTCGTTATGTGGCATACCGGAGCCGGAGAAGATTGGCAGTTTTTGCCCACGAATCAAGGTCATCAAGGCATCAATACTGCTGATACCGGTATTTATATAATTTCGCGGATATACTCGAGATACTGGATTCAATGGCTGTCCATTGATATCCATACTCTTTTCCGCATAAATTTCACCCAAGCCATCAATTGGCTGTCCACTACCATTGAACGTTCGGCCAAGTATTTCTTTTGATAAGGCTAGTTCCATTGGCCGCCCTGTGAATTTCGTTCGTGTATTTTTTAGTGATAAACCATTTGTACCTTCAAATACCTGAATTGCTGCCTTGTCGCCCTCAAGCTGAACGACCTTACCTAAACGCGTTGTTCCATCACTGCACTTGATTTCTACCATTTCCTCATAGCTGGCATCTAACACATGATCCAGAAAAATCAGAGGTCCATTGACTTCATGCAATCCTACATATTGTAGACTCATTGTACATTTACCTCCTTCACGCTATGGTGCTGATGGCAGAATCAATCATCGTCGGATACTCATCCAACAATGCTATATTGTCATTCGGCACATCATATTTCATCTTTGTAACTTTATCAAATAAACCAAGCTGCATTACCAGACGCAGTGGTTTACCGGTCGTAATTACCTCTTTACAACGACGATATAAATACAAGATTGTATCCATCATCTTTAACTGTTTTTCTAAAGGCACATACGTATCATCTTGATGAAAGGCATTCTGTTGTAGATAGCCAACTCGAATAACCTTACAGATTTCAATTACCAGTTTTTGATCTTCTGGTAAAACATCGCTACCAATCAGCTTAACGATTTCCATTAATTTTGTTTCCTCTGCTAATAACGACATGATTTCCTGACGGTCACGTAAGAAACGCGGATCAACATTTTTATTGTACCAGCGTGACAAATCTGTTACATATTCAGAATAGCTTTCATTCCAGTTAATAGCAAAATAGTGACGCGCATATGCTAAAGATTTATCCAAAGCCCAGAAACAACGAACAAATCGCTTGGTATTCTGGGTTACCGGTTCACTAAAGTCATTACCCTGAGGAGATACTGCCCCAATGATAGACACACTACCGGTCGCATCATTCAAAGTTTCCATATAGCCCGCACGTTCATAGAACTGCGAAATACGAGATGGCAGATAAGCTGGGAAACCTTCTTCAGCCGGCATTTCTTCCAAACGTCCACTGATTTCACGCAATGCCTCTGCCCATCGTGAAGTAGAGTCGGCCATAATAGCAACATGATATCCCATATCACGATAATATTCTGCCAAAGTCAAACCCGTATAAATGCTAGCTTCACGTGCAGCGACTGGCATATTAGACGTATTGGCAATCAAGACGGTACGATCGGTCAGCGGACGATTAGATTTTGGATCAATCAGTTCCGAGAATTCCTCTAAAACCTGCGTCATCTCATTACCACGTTCTCCACAGCCGACATACACAATGATATCCGCATCACACCATTTTGCCAATTGATGCTGTGTCATCGTTTTTCCGGTACCGAAACCGCCTGGAATTGCGGCTGTTCCTCCTTTGGCGATTGGAAATAGGGTATCAAAAATACGTTGACCGGTAATCAACGGTACGCTGATTGGCAAACGTCGTTTCACTGGACGTGCCGTTTTGATAGGCCATTTCTGACATAAGGTCAGCTCATGTACCTCTCCTTGTGCATCTGCCACTTTGGCAATACATGTCAAAATGTTATATTGACCATTCGAAACTGTTTCAATAACCTCACCTTCCAGTGTTGGCGGAATCATACAGCGATGTTCGATCAATGGCGTTTCTGGCACCGTCGCAAAAATCTGTCCGCCTATGACATGATCACCGACCTTTACCTTCATGGTAACATCCCACAAAACTTCTTCATCTAAGCTAGCCACATCACTTCCGGTTGCGATAAAGGCACCCGATTGTTTGGCAATTTCCTTTAATGGACGTTCAATTCCATCAAAGATATTTCTTAAAATTCCCGGTCCCAGTGTTACTGAAATCGGACTTCCGGTAGGTTCTACCGGCTCTCCTGGTTTCAATCCAGTCGTTGATTCATATACCTGAATGACCGTAGCCTCACGGCTGATGGATATTACTTCTCCCATCAGACGCTGATGACCGACGAACACCTTCTCCATCATAGAGAAATCGGTTGAATCTTTCACCTTTACAACTGGCCCGTTGATGGAATAGATTACATTTTCACTCACATTATCACCTCGATCATGCGAAATTTACATTCACATGTTATTTTATAAATAATCCTGAATTTGTATAGAACCAGCTGCGTTGTTCCTCAATTGCCGTATCAAATGTTTCATCAATGACAATGCCGCTATCTTCACAAGCAAGCAAGAATCCACCAATGCTGATACTGGCATCCACTTCACCGACACACCCATGACCATATCGTTCACATAACATTTTCAGATAACGTTCATCTTTTTTCGCCATATGCAAAACCGCATGCTCCTGTGCATGTTCTGCCAGTTTATCAAGCTTATCCAACAGCATTGTTTTATATGCTTCACTTTCACAATAAGCAAGCATACGTTGTTTTACCTCATCAAAAACAGCCTCATTCAGCTCTTTACGCTTTGCCATCAGCTTACGGTTAGTATCTTCATGCAAACGGCTTAAAGCAATGGCATGCTCACTTTGCTTTTCACGCAATTCTGTTTCTCTCAGCATACCGGCCTCAGTTTGGGCACTTTGTTCCAAAGAGGCGATTGTCTTTTTGCGAATTTGTTCGATTTCACGTTCAATACCGCTGATCTGGATGTCGCTGACTCGTTGTATCTCTTCTTTAAAATATTCTTCCAGTTTCATTTTTTCATCAAGCATCACTCAACACCTCATAGTTTCACACCGATTGCCTCGGATACATAGCCATCAATTGTTTCGCCAATTTTGGCGGAGCCATGACGATCCGGTATCTCAACAATCAGCGGTTTCTTTTGTTTTAGTTTCAACTCAGAGATTACTTCGGGACATGTCTGAATCAGTTTGGTTGTCATTAAAACAATGGCCACATCTTCCATATGCATGGCTGTTTCCAAAGCCTGTAGCACCTCATGGCGCTCATGTACAACAACACCCTCAATACCAGCCAGACGCAATCCCATCTGTGTATCAATATTATCACTGAGCAAGTAAAATTTCATAGGAAAGCTCCTTTCCTTACAGCTGTTTATTACTTTCTATACGACCTACATCAACAATACAAGTAGTCTCATCCTATATGGTACAAGATGAAATCATCTTCCTTTTATATATGAAAAGGCATTGTGAAGGCAGTATAAATAAGTTTAGAATATCATCATGATTTAGAATTTCTTCATGTATAGAATTTCACCATGATTTAGAACTTCATTATGATTTAGAACTTCATTATGATTTAGAACTTCATTATGATTTAGAACTTCATCAAGATTTATAATTTATCAAGATTTATAATTTATCAAGATTTAGAATTTCATCATGATTTATAATTTCATCAAGATTTATAATTTCATGAAGATCATAATAATAGAAATCAACAAACCATAGATAGCAACACCTTCACCCATGGCAACAAAGATCATTGATTTACCAAAGTTCTTTTCATTTTCTGAGAAAGCACCAATGGCAGCTGGTGCTGCAGCAGCTACGGCGATACCAGCCCCTAATGCTGAAAGTCCGGTAGATAAAGCAGCTGCCATAAAGCCCAGACCCTGACCGATGGAGCCAGCCATCTTCAATGCAATATCATCCTGTGTCGCAGCATATGCCTTAGAAGCAGCAAAGAATACTGTTCCAAGCAGAATGGCAAAGAAGAAACATACATGCGTAATCATGCGGCGTTTGGCCACTGATGCGCTCTTTTTTCCACGAAATACATTCACCAAAGGTAAAGAGATCAATACGATCAAAATCAGTGGCAACAATAATTCAAATGCGTTTAACATAATAAATTTCCTCCTAATCGTTCAGTGTTTTAAACACGATTCCATTTCCCGTAAAGTAACGGGAGAACATTTCATAAAATTCTAATCGCAGTACCTGGATACCGACAATCAGTCCTTCCAAACACATAACTAGAATATTCCCAAAAATACCAACAGCTAATCCGCCGATACCGCCAGCCATTTCCATGATCATGGTAACTGCCATCATCATGCCCGCGTGGGATAAGACGAATCCACCAACACGTAAATAGGAAATGGTATTGGTAATATAAGATAAACAAATTTCAAACAATTCAAAGAATCCTTCCATAAAGAAAGCCCCAAAGCTTTCCGGGAACATGCTTTTACCATCCAGTTTGCGCATGAGTGGTTCTTTTAAAAAGATTAATAGAAGTGGCACAACGATCAGCAGCAGGATATACAGTGGTGAAAATACGCTGATACCAACAGCTGTAAAGCCGGCACCAATTACTAAAGCACCATAGAAGACAAGCCCTGCCACTCCGTTTTGAGAAAACAGGCATTCCCCTTTATTATCATCTTTGGCATGCGTAATGATATTTAAAACGATTGAGAACATATTCAAGAAAGCTCCAATGCCAACCGCTACGATCAATAAAGGCAAAATGAATTCACTTGACATAACTTCTATAGGCTTCTCAGTAAGTCCTAAGATTGCATGATAGAGAGGGTTCAACATGGTTTCATTACCGAAGACGGAACCAAAGACGAAGCCAAAGATGGTAGAAAAGATACCGATACGAATCATGACATCTCCTAACTGCATCTTTTTATATTTATACATCCACCATCCAACAAGGATAACACAAAGTCCCTGACCGACATCTCCAAACATCATACCAAATAATAATGAATAGGTAATAGCGACGATTGGTGTTGGGTCAAAGCCTTCATACTCCGGCGTGCCATACATTTCTATAAACATCGAGAACGGCCTGGCAAACCACCCATTCTTTAATTTGGTCGGAGGCGAGAGTCGCTTGTCGCTATGGGCAGGTCTGACTTCGATTTCCACCTCCTTCAATTCTGAGAATGATGCTTTCAGTTTTGGTACATCATCTTCTGCAATAAAACCTGTTATGGAGAAACGTTCTCCTAATCCAACGACATATTTACGTGCTTCAAAGGTATGATTCAAAAAAGCTAATTCGCTTACGATTTTAGCAATATTTTCACTGCATTCCTTTTTTAAGTTTGCCAGCACTTCTTCTACGTGCTGTAACTGTTTATAATCATTGTCTATTTCCTCTTGCAAAGATTCCTTCGCTCGTTCCGGTGTTCCATGAACAAATTCCGGAATACGGATACGCTCGAAGTATAAGGAAGAGAAAATGTTATCGACATCTCCTTCATATTTTGATGTCGTAATATATAAACACCAGCTATAGGTGTCATCTGTATTGAAGGATTTAAAGACAAATGGACGGTTACGATAGTACTGTAATTTTTCCACACTATCGATTGGCAAACGGCCAAAGCGAATTTTTATATACTCACACTCGAATAAATCATCCAAATTTAAATCAATACTTTCAATATTTCTGACCTGAACTAAGGCGTCCTTATTTTCCTGAATAACGTGTAACAGATCATCTCGAATCTGTGCGCCATCCTGATAACGCTGATAAATGCCATCTACATAAGAAGTCATCTTATCCAGATCATAGTCACGGCTTTTCATACTCAGCTGCGGCAAATTCAATTGCATCTCGTTGACGATTTCTTGTACATGAGATAATACTTCTGCGATAGGATTTTCCTCGCTCAATGTTGTTAAGCCATGTACACTGTCCACAAATTTACTGGCTGGTTCCGGATGAAAATAGTTCAAATCCACAAATTTTAATAAGACATCATTGAGATACTCATTATCGGCCGTAATGTTGATGAGTTTCATTTTTGCGATCGCCATGATATCCTCCTTTCTAATACACCAGCATCGATGCAATATCTTCGCTGTTCACCTGATAGCGAACACCTTCGATGATATTGATGATGTTGTCAAGTTCTCGCTGCATAACGACGAGATAACTGCTGTATACCGTTGGCGCATCCTGAGCAAAATACACATTGCGTTTTGCCATTTTATAAAGATAAGCCTGGGTATAATATTCTACATATAAATCTTCTTTATCTTCCAGATGCAGATGGTAAGGGCCTTCCTTAAGTTTCTTCAAAAATAATGGCAAGGGACTTGCCAGAAGCTCTTCCAATCGCTCTTTGGAAATGCGATGATACAATGGCACTAAAGAATCCCGTATGGTATCCTCTCTTGCCTGAAAATACTTTTTAAAACGATAGATTTTTGTCAGATTATCTAGTTCTGCCTTAGTGGCAAACATATCATGGCATTGTTTACGGCTTTTTCCTTTTAACACATCGTGAATCGTATCCATTGCATGCGCATAATACTTCTGATGCAAAGTCGTCTCGATGTCCGTATAGGCAATATCGTTTTCCTGTCCTTTTTTCACCCGATAAGGGACAAGGGCATCATAATACATCGTTTTTTTCACAACCTCCAGCAATTCATCAAAGCTGCGAACATTCCCCAATTTCGTCAAATCATAACTAGTATATGCTTTTAGGAAAAGGGGAAATTCTGCGATAGCATCTTCATACGCCTGGGAAATCAAAACACGAATGCGTGATAGCAATAAGTCAATTTCTATCTGTTGCATATGCAACTTATAATACTGCTGCTGCTTAGATTCACTGTAACGATACAGTTTCATAGATTTGCGAAAGCTTTCTCTTCGTAAAAGATCTTCCAGCTGTCCACGGTGAATGTTGTTTTCGCGTACATCTTTTAGGGCATGTGCATAGGAAGTGCCATTTTTTAGGTAGGCCGCTATTTCGGCAACGCTGCGCTTGTGCAGCAATTCTTCATAGTCCTGTGCGCTCAGCTGTTCGCCAAGCATACTTCTTGCTTTTGCGGCGATAACACCAGCTGCCATTTCCATTCACCATCACCTCCTTATCGGCATCACATTTATGATGCCAGACACCGTTGAATGATTTCGTTCACCCACTCCTCTTTGCTGGCATCATACTTCGCTTCCAGATTATGCAGTGCATCTTGATAGGCTTTTTCTTCCTGCTCTTGTTCTTTTTGTAAAGCTGCATTCAGTTCTGCCTGTTTCGCTTCCAACAATGCTTTTGTTTCCTGTTGATACCGCGATTTGATTTCATCATCTTGCTGTTGTATCAAATTTTGGATATTCAGACGTTCCTGTTGCTTTTCTTTTACTCGTCTTCTTGCCTGTTTGTCAGCGTCAACGATTTCTCTGATAATCTCTTCCAAAACACGACACCTCCTTTTTTATTATTATAACACTTTCAGCGATTTAGGATACAGGAATCTTTCCTAAATCATTTTCAAAGTATATTCCTTTTTTTCGTATTTTTCAACAATGAAATTAAAAATTGGTTCATGCATGAAAAAAAGGGTCAAAAACCCTTTATATAAAGGATTTTTGACACCTTAGCAGATAACTGATACAAGCTGTATTAGGCAGCACTGCGCTTTTTCTTTTGTTCTAAAATTTCCATATTCTTTCGTTCGTTATTTTCAACTTCACTATAATCTTCAATCAATGCACTATCCGTATAAACATCTGGATCATTGATACGATCTTTAAAGACAAATTTCAATAGGATTGGCGTGACAATTGTCGTAAAGACAACCATGATGATGATCGGACCAAAGAATTGATCATTCATCAATCCAACAGCCATCCCCTTGCTGGCAACAATTAAGGCGACTTCTCCACGCGAAATCATACCGACACCAATACGAGCCGATTGAATTGTCTGATAACCACAAAGTTTTGCACCAAGGCCACATCCCAAAATCTTGCTGAGGACAGAAATAACTAATAATAGCACAGAGAAAATTAAAATACTTGTCGTCATCTCTGGCAGAACAAATTTTAAACCGATACTAGCAAAGAAAACCGGTGAAATAAGCAGATAGCTTAAAGTTTCTATACGCATCTTCACATAAGAAGAACGACTCGTTCCGGAAATGATCAATCCGGCAATAAAGGCTCCCGTGATATCAGCGACACCGAAGAATTCTTCTGCGCAGTAAGCAAACAATAAGCAGAAAGCAAAAGATAGGATAGAAAAACGACGGTGTACTTTTTCATAACGATCAAACCATTTTTCAATCAGTTTATGAGCTGCTAAACCAATCACCATGCTGACCGCAAAGAAAGCAACAATTTTAATCATGACTGTCGTTAAATCAACAGATGTATCTGCCATACCAGTAATTAAGGTCAACGCGATAATTCCTAATACGTCATCAATCAAAGCAGCTCCTAGGATGGCATTTCCACTAGGTGTTGATAATTTCCCCATTTCTTTTAAGGTTTCCACACTGATGGATACCGAAGTTGCTGTCAAGATAACACCGATAAACATGTTTTCCAAAAATGCTTTATCGCCACTGTTATAGAAAGAAGCCAGTAAATAACCGCCGATCAATGGTATTAATACACCAATCAAGGCAATCACAAAACTCTTTCCGCCACTTTTCTTAAGTTCATTGATATCCGTTTCCAACCCGGCTGAAAACATTAAGACGATCACACCGATTTCAGCAATATGATCAATGAATTGCGATTCATGAACAATTTTCAAAAAGCCTGGGCCCAACACGATACCGGCCATCAAAGCACCGACAACCTGTGGCATCTCTATACGTTTTGTCACAAGTCCCAATACTTTGGTAAAAATTAAAATTAAGGCAATATCTAATAAATATCCATAAGATTCCATAACGATTCTCCTCTTTTTACCACCCGAATATTATACACTACAACAATGAAAAAGCAAGTTATATTTTTACATCTTTTCTCTTATGCGTATTTGTATAAAAAAGTATGTTCGTATCGAAAGCGTCTACATATTTGTAAAGGCGCATCCATCAAAAAAACATTCCTTTTCGTGATTGTTTTTTCCTTATTGTTCTAATAGTTCATAGCGTGCTTTGATATGGTGATGGATAAGCGTAAAGGTTTGTTGAGAAATGGCAGATAAAAGATCATCATCAAAATTAAAGTGGACTTTATAAGCGCATAATGCTTGAAAATCCTTACGCTGATTCTTTTGGGCGCCATATTTCACATCCCCAAATAAAGGATGATGAAGATATGCCATTACCGCGCGTATCTGATGACTTTTTCCCGTATGCAATTGCACTTCCACATACGCATATCGCTTTCCTTGATGCAATGTGCGATAGCTGGTTTCTATGCGTTGACTGTTCTTTTGTTCATGGGCATACAAATGAACCTTGTTGCTTTTTGCATCCTTTTTATGCCAAAGTACCACATGCCCTGTCTTTTGCTCCATAACACCTTCAACAATACATACATAATGTTTTTCAACTTTATGTTCGCGAATATAGGCATTCATACGCCGCAATGCTTCCGCTGTCTTCGCTCCTATGACAATTCCTTCCGTATTGCGATCTAAGCGATGACATAGAGCCGGTGTAAAACTTTGTCTTGTTTGTGGATCATACTGTCCTTTCTTATATAAGTAATGTAAGAAGCGATCTGCCAGATTATCTTGTATTTCATTGCTATCTTTATGTGTCAATAAGCCGCTCGGTTTTTTCATTAAAATGACATTTGCATCCTCATAAAGAACATCCAATTCGCTGCTAACCTTTAAAAAGGAGCAATCTTCTCCTGTTTCAAAAAATTCTTCTGCAATAAAACATAATACGTGATCTCCTGGCAGCAGACGCTGCGCGATTTCGCAACGTTTTCGATTTACTTTTATTTTCTTATTTCTTATATATTTATACATCAAACTTTTAGGCAATGCTGGCAACGTCTTTTGCAGAAATTTATCCACACGCTGGTTGGCATCATCCTCTTGGATAATAAATTCACGCATGTTGCTTCCTCCTTGTATCCCTATGCTGATGGCTCATTGCTAGTAAGTACGAAGAAAAAATCTTATTACTTACAGACTCCTTAATTATACATGACGATTTCCAACTTTCCATTGTAAATTTTCGTTTTTCTAGTAAAATGAACTATACAAAAGGATGTGAAGGTATGCAATATCGTCTTTCAGTCAGAGAACTGGTTGAGTTTTTATTTCAAAGCGGTGATTTAGTCTATAGTGGTCAAAGTGTCGAAAGAGCGAATTTAGGCAGTCGAATTCATCGCATGTTGCAATCACAGGCCACAGGTGATTATCAAAGTGAAGTTTATCTGAAACAGGAGACGATCATCGAAGATGTGACCTTTGTGATTGATGGCAGAGCCGATGGCATTTTAAAGGACGAACATGGTATCACTATTGAAGAAATCAAGACGACTGCTCTTCCCCATGATGAAATAAATGACTCTTGTTTTGTGCATTGGGCTCAGGCATATTGTTATGGCTACTTGTATGCCATGCAACATGCGTGTGAACAGCTTACCATTCAATTAACCTATTATCAGATTGAAACAAAACAAATCTTCACATTTCAACAAGTAAAAACACAGGAACAGTTGACCGCCTTTTACCTCGATTGTCTAAAACAACATTTACGCTGGGCACGTCTTTCCCAAAATATTCGTATTGCTTCTTCCACTACCTTAAAAAAACTAACATTTCCTTTTACTTCCTATCGCAAAGGACAACGTCAGTTTGCCGTAGCTGTATATAAAACGATTTTAGATAAACAAAATCTGTTTGCTCAAGCTCCTACCGGTATAGGGAAAACCATTTCTACAATATTCCCCTCTTTAAAAGCCATTGGAGAAGGAAAGGCCGAAAAGCTTTTTTATCTCTGTGCGAAAAACATCACGGCAAGTGTTGCCTATGATACAATTGCGTTATTACAAAAGCAAGATGTATCGTTTAAAACGGTCTGCATTACGGCTAAAGATAAAATCTGTTTACTGGAAGAACGTAATTGTGACCCTAAAGTTTGTCCTTATGCCAAAGGCTATTATGACCGAAATAAAAATGCTTTGTATGAGCTTTTAAGTGGTGAAGACTTCATGAATAAAGAAGTGATTGTACATATGGCTAAGCAGCATGATATCTGTCCTTTTGAATTGAGTCTTGATGCCAGCCTGTATGCAGATGTGATTATCTGTGATTATAATTATGTTTTTGATCCTCATGTCTATTTAAAACGTTTTTTTATGGAAAAAGGCAATTATATCTTTTTAGTAGATGAAGCTCATAATCTGATTGACCGTGGTCGCGAAATGTATAGTGCTGTCTTGGAAAAAGAGCAGTTTCTTTCCATACGCAAAAAGATTCCTAAGGATGCGGTGTTGCTTCATAAGGCACTGCAAGCTGTCTTAAGTGAATTTGCAAAGCTGAAAAAGTGTTGTGAATATAGTGATTTCTTTGCGGATGAAGAACCCTGTTTGCCTTTTCTGGAAAAGTTAGAAAGTTTTTCTGAGCATTGTGATGCTTATCTGCAAAGTGAGCATGAAGAAAGCCACGATGATGAACTCAAGGATGTTTATTTCGCAGTAAATGCTTATATCCGTATCGCTGATTATTATGATGAGCATTTTGTGACCCTAATACAAAAGGATGCAAATAATGTCATCGTCAAACAATTTTGCATGAATCCCCGCCATCCTTTACAAAACATCATGAAAAAAGGACGCAGTACAATCTTATTTTCAGCAACGCTGTCACCTATTGATTATTATCTGGAGCTTTTAGGCGGTGATGAAAAGACTCCTCGTCTTTCCTTGCCTTCACCTTTTGCAAAACAACAGATCAAAGTCATCATCAATAATGCCATTTCGACAAAATACCGTAATCGCAGTCATAGTCTTATCGCCATAGTGGAAATGATTCACGCATGTGTGCTTGCAAAAGCCGGTAATTACATTGTCTTTTGCCCAAGTTATGCATATTTACAACAGATTGCCGAAGAATTTGCGAATCAATATCCGGATATTGCCATTTCCATACAGGATGGCAATATGAATGATGAACAAAAACAAGCGTATCTAAAGCAGTTTGAAGAAATGGATGGTTTGCATGTCGCTTTTTGTGTATTAGGTGGCATGTTTGCGGAAGGCATTGATTTAAAAGGTGATCGTCTGATTGGTGCTATCATCATCGGTGTCGGTCTTCCCAAACTTCATCCTCAGCTAGATCTGATCAAAGCGCATTTTGATGAAATTAATCAAATGGGCTATGCCTATGCCTATCAATTTCCCGGTATGAACAAAGTTCTACAAGCAGCCGGCCGTGTCATACGTTCCCTTTCTGATAAAGGGATGGTCGCTTTCATTGACGAACGTTTTACCACACGGTTTTATCGCAATTTATTACCGATACAGTATGCGCATTATGAAATTATTAATGAGCCTCAACGCGTATATACTGTTCTATCCTCTTTTTGGCAGGAATAAGGAGATTATCTCATGAAACCAAATAATCATTTTGTTCTTTCGCTCGTATGCATGGCATTAGGTGGCTTATGTATAGGGTATTATAGTTATTTATGCATTGTTTATGGTATCAATGAAATTGTTTTTTCCTGGGTCTTTTTACTTGGTGGGATGTTGTTACTTATCATAGGAATGATGACCTATAAAAGGAAAAAACATATCTTTTCATATCTGCCTATCCCCTTACGCCGCATAGTATACTTGTGCACTACTATCATAATTATCCTATTTTTGGGATTACAATCCTGCATCCTCTATCAAGGTATGCACACGGATAAACAACAAGGTGATGCTGCTATCATCTTAGGGGCGCAGTTGCATGGTTCTTCGATTTCTCGCTTACTTCGTTATCGTTTGGAACGAGGTATCCAGTTTGCTGAGGAATATCCAAATACCTATCTGATAGTAAGCGGTGGCAAAGGGCAAGCGGAAACTTGCAGTGAAGCCAGTGCCATGAAACAGTATCTGATTCAGCATGGTGTAGCAGAATCACGTATCTTAATGGAAGATGCTTCTATGAATACACAGGAAAACTTAGCTTTCTCAAAAGTGCTTATGAAGAAATACCATATAAAAAGTGCTTCCATCATCACCAATGATTTCCATATGTTTCGTGCCGGTTTCATCGCAACTTCTTTAGGTTTGTCTTATCATAATTACCCTGCTCGCAGTGATCTTGATCTGGCACCCAATTTTTACTTTAGGGAATTTTTTGGTTCTGTTAAAGATATCACCTTATCAATAATCAAAAGATGCTAACATCGTCATAAAAAGGAAAGCGAACGCTTTCCTTTTTGATCCTATAATAACTGAGCAAATTCCTTTATATTGCCAACCACACGTCGGCCTGTCTTTGTAAGCTTATCTCTGTGTTCATGTCCATTCGCTATCAAGATACAATGACATCCGGCATATTTTGCCACTTCACTGTCATGTACACTGTCACCGACAAATACAACTTCATTTGGATTTAACTGGCGTTCTTTTACAAAGGCTTTCGCCAATTCTGCTTTGGAATGAGCATGAATGTTATCTAAGCCTTGAATATCCTGAAAATAATGGATATCTAAATTATCGTAGGGATAAGCGATACCTCTAAATTATCATAGAGTTT
>NZ_JAJCPX010000143.1:0-241 GCF_020563125.1 Longicatena sp. 210702-DFI.1.196
TTACCGGAACCCGGCGTACCCAAAATCAAGCCGTTGGGGTTTTTCAGCAGCTTTCGATCCACCATGATGAGGTTGTTGGACAGGGCGTTGATGCCGTAGTACAGAGCTTCTTTGCCGTTCTGGAATAATTCCTGTGTGGTGAACGGTACAAAGATGGCCGTAGAACTGGTGGTCAGTCCTCGCTGGATCTCGATCTGATTGAGTCCCAGGGGCAGACAGCTCATCAGCCCTTCTTCCTGCT
>NZ_JAJCPX010000144.1:0-238 GCF_020563125.1 Longicatena sp. 210702-DFI.1.196
TCATACGATCCACTGTTTTATATTTGTTTAAAAGAAATAAAGCAGTATCACTAAGTTTGTTATGAAAGAAAGCTTTAAATTCAGGGAATTCCACATCAAGAACATTTGTGATAATAACGTATTGGTCGCTGCGAGAACGAATCAGCTTATTTCTTGTACGAGATAGTTGCTTTAAAGCCTGAGTGTGGTATGATGAATACAGATAGGTTCTAGAAGCACCTGTGGATAGATATAAAGC
>NZ_JAJCPX010000145.1:0-235 GCF_020563125.1 Longicatena sp. 210702-DFI.1.196
AGGAGTACCCATGTCTTTTCTTTATCAACTAGCTGTTTGACCGATTTTGAGAATATATAACCATCGCATTTATCTGTTGCTTCGATGATATTGCGAGCACAGTTCAACCCCTTATCTGCGATTTGTATAGTCCTTCCGTTGATGTTGTTTTGTGATTTCAAGTCATTGATGATATTGCGGATAATAGGCTTCTCTGACTCATTACCGGGATACATCCTCATACCGATGGGGATCA
>NZ_JAJCPX010000146.1:0-235 GCF_020563125.1 Longicatena sp. 210702-DFI.1.196
GGCGAATGGTGATGTGGATATCAAGTTTATCAACTACAAGGAAGTAACATCAGAGAAGCCGTCCACACCTGATAAACCTGACGCGTCAGACACTCCAAAAACTCCAAAAACGGATGACAAAACAAATATAGAGTTATATCTATCATTGTTTGCAATGAGCGGACTGTTAATTGCCATTTTAGCTGTATTGAAGAAAAAGAAAATATTGAAAAACCGATAAAGATCTTTAAATAAG
>NZ_JAJCPX010000147.1:0-234 GCF_020563125.1 Longicatena sp. 210702-DFI.1.196
GTCGAATAAAGAGTAGATACCTTACGAAAAATGACATGGTGCTTGATATTTTTACCGTATAGAATATCCTTCATATTTTCCATAAAAATTAGCACTTGAAAAACCATATTAATTTAATAATTAATTAAAAAAACACTGTATCTACTTATGCTAAATGTAAATTCAGTGTTTTCTTATATTTACTTAGTCTTGCAAGGTTTCATCGTACTGTAAGAGCCATAATACTTTTTACCA
>NZ_JAJCPX010000148.1:0-234 GCF_020563125.1 Longicatena sp. 210702-DFI.1.196
TTTCCTCTGCACTTCAAATCGTAAATACTCTTGAACGGCAAATAGAAAGCATTGAAAAGGAAATCTTAGCTATCATGGAAGAACTGCGTTCTCCTATTGATACGATTCCGGGAATCAGTACGCTTAGTGCTGCGACTATTCTCGGTGAATTTGGTGACTTCTCAAAATTTAGTAATCCGAAACAGCTTTGCGCTTTTTGTGGAGTAGAGCCTGCCATTTACCAATCTGGAACAT
>NZ_JAJCPX010000149.1:0-232 GCF_020563125.1 Longicatena sp. 210702-DFI.1.196
CTCCAGCTCATTATCCAGCTGTTATCCCCATAGGTTTTGATGGCAAGGCTGTCAGGAATCAGATTGCCCAGATACTGCCCCAGGCCGTTGGCAAAATTATTCATGATTTCTACCTTCGGCCCAACCAGGACTGCCAGTATCATAAGGCCAAATGCGATATAGAGGTTGGCATCGGATATCAGCTTGATTCCCTTCTCGATCCCGGATACCGCCGACCATATGTATACTACGG
>NZ_JAJCPX010000150.1:0-231 GCF_020563125.1 Longicatena sp. 210702-DFI.1.196
TTGCAGTTTTAAGACTTCCACAGCCCCTAAAAAGCGTTCCCAAAACCGACACGTTTTCCATCTGCTCTTATTACTTTCATTTCTGTTTGGCACGATAAAGCGTAGATTGTTTGCCAATAGCCCGAAAGTCAGTTCCCCAAGTTCCAGCGGTCTGTCTTTGAATGTCATGGCAAAAGCATGAGCCTTATCATCACGCAGTTGCATTTCTGTCCGTTTCCAACTGCCGACTTC